>JBDHSJ010000007.1:0-45465 GCA_039808065.1 Burkholderiaceae bacterium
GCTCGCAGAGCTCGACCTCCGGCCATCTGATGCCGCGCCACTTCCTGCTGCAGCAGGGCCTGGAGCCCGAGAAGGCCTTCCGCCGCGTGGCCTACAGCGGCGCGCACGACGCCACCATCGCCGCCGTGGCCAGCGGCAAGGTGGCCGGCGGCGCACTCAACATCTCGGTCTGGCAGAAGTTCGTCGATGAGAAGAAGGTCGACCCCGCCGAGGTGCGCGTGATCTACACCACCCCGCCCTATTACGACTACAACTGGAGCGTGCACGCCGAGCTGGCAAAACCCGTGCGCGACAAGCTGGCCACCGCCTTCCTGGCCCTCAAGCCCGGCAGCGCCGAGGCCGACGAGATCCTCAAGCTGCAGCGCGCCACCCGCTTCGTGCACACCAAGGTGGAGAACTACCAGGGCATCGAGGCCGCAGCCAAGAACGCGGGCTTGCTGTAACGCGGCACCGTCTTTCGACTTAGCCGGCGGGAACAAAGGGCAGGCCGTTTTCGGCCAGCCCCACCAGCTGGATGTTCTGCAGGTTGAGTTCGTAGTCTGCGGCCAGCCACGCCAGGCTCAGGGGTGTGTAGCGCCCTGCGGCAACCTCTCCCACCCAGTGGGCGGCTTCTGTGTCGCTGGGTGCGCGCCCGACCAGGTTGTTGAAGAGCAGGCTGACCTCTGCGCCCACGCTGTACCCCGTGCCCAGAACCAAGTTGAGTGCCAGGTTCATTAGCGCATCGGGTTTCATGCCGTCCAGGTACTTGAGGCCGATGCCCACGTACTCGGCATTGCGCACAGAGGCCGGCCCAAACACCGCGCCCAAGATGCGCGCCACCGTGCCGGCATGGCCATTCAGGTCCAGCGCCAGCGCCTGATCGCTGAAGTGGATGCGCTCGATGTTCTTAAGGGTATCGACCTGGCGCGGTGCGCGCTGCACGGTCAGCAAACCATCGGTGCCTCGCGCAATCTGCACCGCCGCACGCGGCATGGCGTAGCTCAGGGTGTCGAGGCCGCCAGCGCCATCCAACCGGTTCGCGCCATCGCGAACCGAGAACACATCAGCCCCCGCGGAACCGAGCAGGGTTTCGCCACCGAAGTTGGCGCGGTACACGTTCCCCTGCGCCAAGGTGTTTTCGTGGATGGAGTAGCTGGTGCCGCTGCGCGGAAATGTGAGCAACTCAAGTGCCCCATCCGAATCCACGTCGACCGGCGCTGCGGTTGACCCAGCAGGCCCCTCCCAAGCGGCACCGAAGCGCCCAGTGCCATCATTCATAAACACAATGCTGGGCTGCCAAGCCCCGGAGGTCGCCACTGCAAGGATGTCGCTGTACCCATCGCGATTCAGGTCGACGATCTCGATCGAGCCGTACCAACCCGAAGTGGCAGATACGGCCTGGGGGAGGCGCAGCTGAGTTTCGTCACGAAACTGACCTGAGCCGAGATTCACCAGCAGCTGCACGTAGGGTGTTTGATACGAGCCCTCGCCACCATCGGTCAGGCTCAAGGCCAAATCGGCAAGGGCGTCACCGTTGAGGTCAATCGCTTCGACGTCCATGACCAGCTCACGCTCAATGGCACTTAAGGGCAAGTCAATTGCCGTCACCTTGGAAAAGTCACCGTTTCCGGGGTTGAGCAGCAGGCCGCTGTAGGGCGCGCCGCTTGCGCCATCCCAGCGCCCCAGCACCAAGTCCAGGTGTCCATCGGCATTGAGATCCAAGATGCCCGAGAAGGTATGGGTGAAGAAATGCCCGTTCGCATGCTTGCGCACCGGCAGCAGGTCCTGGCGTGCAACCAGCTTTCCGGTGCCGTCGTTAAGGAAGAGCCGGTCGCCCACGTCATAGCCGATGGAGTTCACCAGCACATCGGGCCAGCCATCGCCGTTCACATCGCCGGCGCTGCCGCCGTGGTTGAAGGTCTGCGTCTGCTGAAGTGTGCTTCCCATGTCGATGTAACCGCCCCCGGCAGTCGACAGAAAGTACTTGCTCTTGCCGCCCGGGAACGGCGGGGCATCGTCGCCGCTGTCCACGTGGAAGATGTCATCACGGCCATCGCGGTTGAGATCCACCACAACCATGCGGCCGCCTCCAACCCCGGGCAGCGGCGCCGTTGCACCGAACCATTCAGCGCCCACGTCCCGCATGCCACCCTTCCCATCGCCCAGCAGCGCGCGGAACGGGACTTCCGGGCCCCCGGTTCCGATGGCCGGATACACAAGCACGTCTCGATGCCCGTCCCCATTCAGGTCTCCGGGGTAGACCCATCCGACATACTCAGGCGCATGCACGGCCAACGCTGGACTCGCGATTCGTGGGAAGACCCCAAAGTCCCCTCTGCTGACGCGCTCTTCATCCGGGTGGCCCGGTCCGGCAGGCGTAAACAGCAAGGTGGCGATTCCGGACAGCACACTGGTTTCTCGCTTGCCTCCCCCGTTGACCAACTCCACCCGAAAGGTGTCATTGGCAGCGTCGTAGGTAATCACTGCATCGCTTCGTTTGACACCGTAATAGATGACCGTGTCCCTGCCTCCACCGCCCTTGATGGTGTCGCTGCCACCCATAGCCCAGAAGGTGTCGTCGTCGCTGCTACCGATCAGCAGATCATCAAATCCAGTTGACTGCACGGTGTGGATGTTGATCAAGGTGTCCACCCCACCCCAGCCATCCTTGACCACGCCAGTGGCCAGATTGACTTCGATCCCGGCAGGTGACTGTCCATACCCGGCGGCTGACAGCCAATGCGTGCCAATCAGCGTGTCATTGCCGGGTCCGCCATGCGCGCCACCGTTGGCAACGGTGATGCGATCGTTCCCTTTCAGCCCGTAGATCGTGGACCAGTCTGGGAGGCCGAGTTGCTTCTGGTCGAGGGTGTCGTCGCCGTCGGTGCCCTGGTATTCCATTGGTTGTCCCTGAAGTCGGATGTGTTTCCCACGCGGCACACTGACAGGCGCTTCCCTTTGAAGCTCAGTCGCAGAGGATGGGTGTGCGAGCGAGTCGCCGCTGGATTATGTTTTCGCTGCCTGCGATGGCCTGTGCGCAGGCTCGGCTCTCCACCGTGGAGCGCAACCGCCTGCAGCTGCTCGGCCCCTGGGCCATGCCCGGTCTGGGGCGAGAGCGCGGCGTGCGCGTCTACCTGCCACCCAGCTACCTGCTGGACCCGAGCCGGCAGTTTCCGGTCATCTACTTCCATGACGGCCAGAACGTCTTCGACGAGGCGACCAGCTACGCCGGCGAATGGGGTGCCGACGAAACCCTGGACCGCCTGGCGGCGCGGACCGGCTTCGAGGCCATCGCCGTGGCCATCGACCATGGTGGCGCGCAGCGGCTGCGCGAGCTCAACCCCTGGGACCAGCAGGGCCAGGGCGCGGGTGAGGGCTGGGCCTACCTGCGCTTCGTCGTCGAGGTCATCAAGCCGCTGATCGATGCGCGCTTTCGCACCCAGCGCGGCGCCGCACACACGGCCATGGTCGGCAGCTCGATGGGCGGGCTGATCACCCACGCCGCGCTGCACCGGCACCGCGAAGTGTTCGGCCTGGGCGCGGTGTTCTCGCCGTCGTTCTGGGTGGCCCCTGCGGCCTTTGACTTGCCGGAGCTGATGCCCCTGCGGGCTGGCCAGCGCATCTATCTGTACGCCGGCACGGAAGAGAGCCCCGAGCTGGTGCCGCAATGCCGCCGCATGGCCGCCCTGCAGCGCGCCCAGGGGGCGGCGGTGCAGTTGCAGGTCACGACAGGGGCCGGCCACAACGAGGCCGCCTGGCGCGCCGCGTTGCCGCTGGCGCTGCACTGGTTGTTCGAGCTGGGCTGACGAAACACACCCCGGGTTCTTCCTCTGTGGCTGATGGCGGCGGCGCACGGCGCCGCTAGGGTGCGCGCATCGCCATTCCAAGCGCACCCATGAAAGCCCTGCACCTCCTCCCCCTGCTGGCCCTGGCCGGCCCTGCCCTGGCCGCCGAAGGGATGTGGCTGCCCCAGCAGCTGCCCCAGCTGGCCCAGCCGCTGAAGGCCGCCGGCCTGGCCCTGAACCCAAGCCAGCTGGCCGATCTGACGGCCCAGCCCCTGGGCGCCGTGGTGGCCCTGCCCGGCTGCAGCGGTTCCTTTGTCTCGGCCCAGGGCCTGGTGGTCACCAACCACCACTGCGCCTACGGCAGCATCCAGTTCAACAGCACGCCGCAGCGCGACCTGCTCGCCCAGGGCTTTCTGGCCCGCAGCTTGAGCGAGGAGCTGCCCGCCGAACCCGGCACGCGGCTGCGCGTGACGGTGGACGTGCGCGACGTCAGCGCCCAGGTGCTGGACGCCCCCACCCGCGCCTTGCAAGGCAAGGCGCGCAGCGAAGCGATTGAGCGCCACATCAAGCGCCTGGTGGCCGCATGCGAGCAGGACGCCGGCCACCGCTGCTCGGTACCGGTCTTCTTCGGCGGCCTGCAGTACCAGCTCATCAAGCAGCTGGAGATCCGCGACGTGCGCCTGGTGCACGCGCCGGCCGACATGGTGGGCCGCTTCGGCGGCGACACCGACAACTGGGTCTGGCCGCGTCACACCGGTGACTACAGCTTCTACCGCGCCTATGTGGGGCCGGACGGCAAGCCGGCCGACTTCCACCAGGACAACCAACCCTACCGCCCCAAGCAGGTGCTGAAGCTGGCGCAGGCGCCGCTGAACGAGGGCGATTTCGTCATGGTGGCTGGCTACCCCGGCCGCACCAACCGCTACCGCCTGCCGGCGGAGGTGGAACACAGCTTTGGCTGGCAGCACCCGGCCCTGATCAAGGCCTATGGCGAGCATCTGGACCTGATCAAGCAAGCCACCACCGGCCGGCGCGATGCTGAGATCAAACTGGCCGACACCGTGGCCAGCCTGGGCAACTCGATGCAGAACTGGCAGGGCCAGCAACGCAGCTATGCGGGCTCGGACCTGCTGGCGCGCAAGCAGGCCGAGCTGGCCGCGCTCACACACTGGGTGCAGGCCGATGCGCAGCGCCAGGCCCGCTTCGGCCCCAGCCTGGTGGCGGTGGAGCGCCTGCTGGCCGAGCAGCAGGCACGCGAGCGCCGCGACCTGCTGGTCGAGCTGGCCGAGCCCACGCCGCTGCGCCTGGCGCGCGGCCTCTACCAGCAGGCCCAGCAGCGCCAGCTGCCCGATGCCGAGCGCCGCCTGGGCTTCCAGGAACGCGACCAGAAGGCACGGCGCCAGCGCCTGGCCGGCCTGGACCGCCGCTATGACGAGGCGACCGAGAAGCGCGTCGTCGCGCATTTCCTGCTGCAGCTGATGGCCCAGCCCCAGGCCTTCGAGCAGCAACCCCTGCTCAAGGCCCTGGGCCTGCAGCCTGGCATGGAGGCCGCCGCCGTCGCCGCGCGGCTGGACGCGCTTTACGCCGGCAGCCCGCTGCTGGCCGAGCGCCTGCAGTGGTTCGAGCGCGGCAGCGCCGCGTTCGAGTCCAGCCAGGACCCCTTCATCGCCGCCGCCGTGGCCCTCTACGCCGACGACGAGGCCCGCCTGGCGCAAAGCAAGGAACTGGGCGGCCGCCTGCAGCAGGCCTATGCCGATGTGATGCAGGCGCTGATCGCGTTCAAGGCCAGCCAGGGCCAGGCCGTCTACCCGGACGCCAACAGCACCCTGCGCGTCGGCCATGGCCGCGTGCAAGGCCGCCCCGGCCCCGATGGCGCGCAGTGGAGCGCCTTCACCACCCTGCGCGGCATCCCCGAAAAGCACCAGGGCAAGGGCGACTTCGACGCTCCCGCGGCCCAGCTCAAGGCCATCCAGGCGCGCCAGTTCGACCGCTACGCCGTCAAGGCCCTCGACTCGGTGCCGGTGAACTTCCTGGCCAGCCTGGACACCACCGGCGGCAGCTCGGGCTCGCCGGTGCTGAACGCGCGCGGCGAGCTGGTCGGCCTGCTGTTCGACGGCACCTCGGACGCGGTGATCTCGGACTGGGACTTCAACACCCGCACCACCCGCTCCATTGGCGTGGACCTGCGCTACATGCTGTGGCAGATGAAGGTGGTGGACGGCGCCGCCAATGTGCTGAAGGAGCTGGGCGCGCTCTGATGAAGCGGGCCCGCACAATGCCGGCCCCATGCTGCTTGAACTCGACGACCTGAGCCTGCGCTTCGGCGCCCTGCCCGTGCTGCAGGGCCTGAGCCTGCAGCTGCAGCCGGGCGAACGCCTGGCCCTGCTGGGCCCCTCAGGCTGCGGCAAGAGCACGGTGCTGCGCGTGCTCAGCGGCCTGCTGGCGCCCGGTGGCGGGCAGCTGCGCATGCCGCGGCCGCTGCGCTTCGGCTCGGTGTTCCAGCAGCCCACGCTGCTGCCCTGGGCGAGCGTGCAGGACAACGTGGCCCTGCCCTTGCGCCTGCAGGGCAGCCACAAGGCGGCGGCACGCGCGCAGGCCCTGCCCCTGCTAGAACGTGTGGGCCTGGGCGGCTTTGCGAAGGCCCTGCCGCATGAACTGAGCGGCGGCATGCAGATGCGCGCGGCCTTTGCGCGTGCCCTGGTCAACGCGCCCGATGTGCTGCTGCTTGACGAACCCTTCGGCGCGCTGGACGAGATCACCCGCGAGCGCCTGGGCCAGGAGCTGCTGGCCTGGTGCGCGGCGCGCCCCGAGCTCGCCGTGGTGCTGGTCACGCACTCGGTCTTCGAGGCCGTGGCCCTGGCCGACCGCGTGCTGCTGCTGGGGCCGCGGCCCAGCCGGGTGCTGCTGGAGTTGGATGTGAAGGGGCAGCGGAGCGCCAAGGACTGGACCCGCCAGGACGCCTATTACGCGCTGGTGCGCCAGGCTCAGCAAGCCCTGGCCGATGCACTGCGGGAGGCCGCATGAAGCAGTTGCTTGGGCGCTGGGCCCCGGCCGCGCTGCTGCTGCTGGCGTTGGGCCTGCTGTGGGAATGGGCCTCGCGCAGCGGCGCCGTGCCGCCCTACCTGCTGCCCGCACCCAGCCGCATTGCGGCGGTGCTGGTGGAGGACTTCGCCAGCTTTGGGCCGGCCTGGGGCTTCACGCTCGAGGTCACGCTGGGCGCGCTGGGTCTGGCCTTCATCAGCGGGCTGCTGACGGCGGCCCTGTTCGCGCTATCGCCGGCCCTGGAGCGTGCCCTGCTGCCGCTGGCTGTCGCCTTGCAGGCCACTCCGCTGGTGGCGATCGCCCCGCTGATCCTCGTCTATGTGGACAGCCCCCTGGCCGCACTGCTGCTGGGGGCCTGGGTGGTGGCCTTCTTTCCGATTCTTTCGGCTCTAACCTCGGGCCTGCGCGCCAGCAGCGCTGGCCTGCGGGAACTGTTCGAGCTCTACCGCGCAACCCCTCTGCAGCGCCTGCGCTGGCTGCTGCTGCCGGGGGCCTTGCCCTATTTCCTGGCCGGCCTGCGGGTTGGGGCCAGCCTAGCCCTGATCGGCGCCGTGGTAGCCGAGTTCGCCGCGGGCACGGCCGGGCGCCATACCGGCCTAGCCTCCATCCTGCTGGAGGGCATGTACCGCACCGACATGCCGCGCATGTTTGCTGCGCTCTTCCTCATCATGGCCAGCGGCCTGGGCCTGCAGGCGGCGGTGGCGCTGCTGGAGCGGCTGTGGATCGGGCGCTGGCATGGGCGCTGACCGCCAAGAAAAAGGGGCGCCAGGGCGCCCCTTGAGTCGCTGACGCGCCGGTTCAGCCCGCGTTGCGGCGACGCGCAAACCCCATCAACCCGACCGCCGCCAGGCTCAGGGCCAACACGCCGGGTTCAGGCACAGCGAGGGAACCGATGTTCATCAACTCCGCCGTCGAGAAGCGGCGCTCGTTCAGCCACATCACGTCGTAGGCCACGTTCCAGCCCATGGCATCGAAGGCAGCCAGGTCGAGCGAATCGATGTATTGCTGCTGACCAAAGGCCGAGGTGGGATCCATCACGCCCAGCTGGGGGTCGCCGCTGTGCGCATCCTTCCAGTGCGAGGCTTGGCGGCCATCGCCAAAGTTGCGACCGGTCGCCATGAAGGCGTCGCCGTCGTAAATGCTTTGGCCACCATCGATCGAGAAGAACGGGTTGCCACCGATCGCCCAGTCGCGCACCCCCTGGTTGACGCTCTCTTCCGAGTAGCGGAACAGATCCCAGACCGACATGATGGCGAAGTTGCCCAGATTGGCGCCCAGGTTGGTGTTGCCGTCATAGGTATCCACGCCACTGCGGAACCCCAGGGCATGGCCGATCTCGTGGATCGCGACGCCCAGGAAGTCCATCTTGTCGGCATCGATGCCGTTGGTGGGGTCGAAGTCGAAAGCGAAGTTGCTGCTGAAGGTGACGATGCCGTCGCGCTGGTTGGTGGCCGCCGCACCGGTGTAGGTGGGGGTGATGCCCAGGGCCTTGAGCAAGGAGGTGTTGGCGCTGAAGGCCGAGTTGTTCGCGCCGGCGTCCGCATCCAGCACACGGGTCAGCGGGCTGGTGTTCACGCCATTGCCATTGGCCTTGGGAGCGGAAATGAGGGCATCGATCGCCTGCCCACCGACGAAGCCCGAGGCGCGCGACGCGACCAAGTTGTCACGGGCAATGGAATCCAGCTTGGAGTTGCCGGCATTGCGCAGCGCGTCCAGCAGCGGCCCCACATAGGACACATTGGTGGTGCTGCCCGTTGAGCCAATGACGCCCGCACCCAGCGCGGCGTAGTTCACCTCGAGTCGCACCGTCACATCATTGGTGAGCGCCTTCTCCCAGAAGCGCGCGGCGGCCGTGAAGCCCTTGTGGATGTCGGTGCCGGCGGTGACGCCACCCACGTTGATCAAATCGATCTTCAGGGCAGCAGCAGGGGCGGCGTACAAGGCCAGGGTGGCGGTGGCCGTCAAGGCCAACAGGTTCTTCTTGAAGGACATGGTGAGCATCTCTTTTGAGCGATGGGCGCGGCCTGCGCCCGGACGAACCAGAAAGGCCGGAGTGCTAGCAAGATGCAAACCAGCATTGCCAAATCAATGCCTTAACCCACCCGAATAAGGGGCGTGTAAGGAACGGCGACATCGGGTTCCCACCAGGGCCCACTGGCAGCGATGGCGATGGTTGAATCCGGACTCTTGCAGCCTCCACCCGCCATGCTGAACCGCCGCCACCTGCTTGCCACCCCCCTGCTCGCCGCCCCGGCCTTCATCCGCGCCCAAGGGCTGAGCCAGCCCGAGAAGCTCGTCTTCGCCACCAACTGGAAGGCCCAGGCCGCGCATGGCGGCTTCTACCAGGCGCTGGTGGACGGCACCTACGCCAAAGCCGGGCTGCAGGTCGAGATCCGCCAGGGCGGACCGCAGGTCAACAACCGCCCACTGCTGCCGGCCAAGAAGATCGACTTCCTGATGACGGGCAATCTGCTGCACGCCTTCGACAACGCCAAGATGGGTGTGCCCACCTTGAGCGTGGCGGCGGTGTTCCAGAAGGACCCGCAGGCGCTGATGGCCCACCCGGGCCAGGGCTACGAGAGCTTCGAAGCGCTGAAGAAGGCGCCGCGCATCTGGATTGCCAAGGATGCGCAGTACAGCTGGTGGCAGTGGCTCAAGCGCCGCCATGGCTTCCGCGACGAGGCCCTGCGCCCCTACAACTACACGCTCGGTCCCTTCCTGGCCAACAAGCAGTCGGTGCAGCAGGGCTACTCGGTGGCCGAGCCCATCTACGTCAAGCAGCAGGGCGGCTTCGACCCGGTGGTGCACCTGCTGGCCGACCAGGGCTGGAGCACGCCCAGCACCTTGATCGATGCCCACGCCGACACGGTGGCGCAGCGCCCGGAGCTGGTGCAGCGCTTCGTGGATGCCAGCCTGGCCGGCTGGCAGGCCTACCTGGCCGGCAGCCCGGCCCAGCGCGCCGCGGCCGACGCCCGCATGCGCCAGGACAACCCCGAGATGAACCAGGCCGAGCTGGAGGCCAGCCACGCGCTGATGGTCAAGCAGCAGCTGGCCGGTGCGCGCCCCGGGCCGCTCAGCCTGGCGCGCGCCGACGCCTTCCTGCAGGACATGGTCAAGACCGGGCTCTACAAGGCCGGCGAGGTCGATCTGAAGAAGGTGGTCAGCGAGCGCTTCGCGCCGAAGGGCTGAGACAGCCTGATCAACGGCTCTGCAACTGCGCCCTGAGCGCACGCCCCAGCGCCGCCTCGGCGGCCAGGAAGGGCCCGAGCTGGGCCGTCGTCAGGATCTCGCCGCGCTCGCGCGCCTGCAGCAGCCATTCGGCCTGCCGCAGCACCTCGGCATGGCGCTGGCGCAGCGCGTCGATGCGCGGGGTGTCCAGCGTCGGGCTGTGCAGCCACTCGGCCAGCCGGGTCGCGGCCAGCGGCTGAGGCGCCTGCTCGCGCTGGCCCTGCAGGTAGCGCGCCACGGCGCGCACGCAGGCGCGGTGGTCCATGTAGACACGCAGCAGCGGCAGGTTCTCGCGGCTGACCATCTGCAGGCCCTGCCACTCCAGCGGCGGCGTCCACTGGTCCACCCAGCGCGGCAGCTCGGCCGCCGCCATCGGGCGCGCAATGCCATAGCCCTGCGCCAGCTCGCAGCCCAGCTGCAGCAGCACGGCGCCGTGCTCGGTGCTCTCCACGCCCTCGGCGATCACTTCACGGCGGAAGGCCGCGGCCAGGCCGATGACGCCGTCCAGGATGGCGAGGTCATCGGCGTCGTCCAGCATGTCGCGCACAAAGCTCTGGTCGATCTTGAGCTGGGCCACCGGCAGGCGCTTCAGGTAGGTGAGCGAGGAATAGCCGGTGCCGAAGTCATCGAGCGCAAACACCAGGCCGCCCAGGCGCCCTTCGCCCATGGTGCGCGACACACCCACCAAGTCCTCCAGCGCGCTGGTTTCCAGCACCTCCAACTGCAGATCCTGCGGGTACAGGCCGGGGTGGCGGGCCACGGCCGCCAGCACGCGGGCGACGAAATCGCTCTGCTGCAGCTGGCGCGCCGCCACGTTGACGCTGACGGGCAGGTGCAGGCCCTGTTCGCGCCAGTCGCTCATCTGCTGCAGCGCGGCCTCGATCACCCAGTGCCCGAGATCGCAGATCAGTGGGTGGTCCTCGATCAGCGGCAGGAACTGGCCAGGCGCCAGCAGGCCGCGCTGCGGGTGCTGCCAGCGGATCAGGGCTTCGGCGCCGATGACCTTGCCGCTGCGCAGATTGACCTTGGGCTGGAAGTGCAGCACGAACTCACGCCGCTCCAACGCCAGACGCAGGCTCTCGACCGATTCGAGCTGGCCGCGCACCTGGGCGGCTTCCTCGATGTCGAACACGTGGTAGCGGTTCTTGCCACTGACCTTGGCCTGGTACATGGCCTGGTCGGCCTGGCGCAGCAGCTGGTCGGCGTCCACCTCTTCCGCCTGCGGGTAGAAGGTCACGCCCAGGCTGCCGGACACCTGCACTGTGGCCCCCTCAAGCGCAAAGGGCTGAGCAATCTCACGCAGCAGGCGCGTCAGCAGCGCGTCGCAGGTGGGCTCGTCGGGCAGGTCCAGCAGGACCACCACGAACTCGTCGCCGCCCAGGCGGGCCAGGGTATCGCCCTCGCGCAGCACCTGGCGCATGCGGGTGGCGAGCTCGACCAGCAGGCGGTCGCCGGCATCGTGGCCGTGCTCGTCGTTCACCTCCTTGAAGCCGTCCAGGTCGAGGTAGGCAATGGCGATGCGGCCGGCATGGCGGGGCGCCATCACCATGGCGTGCTTGAGCCGGTCGGCCAGCAGCACCCGGTTGGGCAGCGCCGTCAGGGCGTCGTAATGGGCGATGTGCTCCAGCCGCTGGGCCTGCTCCTTGAGCGCCGTGATGTCGGTCATCAGGCTGATGTAGTGGGTGATCTGGCCCTGCTCATTGCGCACCGCGCTGATGGTTTCGAGCGAGGCGAACAGCTCACCGCCCTTGCGTCGGTCCCAGATCTCGCCCTGCCACTGGCCCTGCTGCTGCAGGTCCTGCCAGAGGCGCTGGTAGTACTCGGCCGGATGGCGGCCGGAGTCGAGCAGGCGCGGCGAGCGGCCCATCAGCTCTTCGCGCGAGTAGCCGGTGACGCGGGTGAAGGCCTCGTTCACGTCCACGATCAGGCCGGTGGCGTCGGTGATCATGATGCCCTCGCGCGCATGCGTGAACACGCCCGCGGCCAGCTGCAAGCGCTGCACGGTTTCGCGGCGCTCGGTCTCCAGCCGATGCAGGCGGCGCTGGGTGTCGAGCAGCCGGCCCATCAGCGAATCGGGCGGGGGCTCCTGGGTCAAGGGCACATGGCTCTCGAACTCGGCACGGCTGAGCTCGGCAATCTGCGCCTCCAGCTCATCCAGGCTGCCGCCCATGCGCTGGCGCAGGCGCCGGGCCTGGCGCAGGCGGCGCAGGGCCCCCAGCAGCAGCAGGGCCAGCAGCAGGCCCGGCAGCCAGACCCAGTTCATCGGGCCCGGCTGCGCGCAGCGCGCAGGCTCAGAAGGTTCGGGAGACGCTGCATCAGCGTTAAGGGTTTCCGCGCAAGGGTGAGAACCGATTCGGGGGGCGTTTGTAACCCGTGCGCAAGGGCATCCACCCCCGGGGGGGCCCGGGCTGCCTCCGCCGCTCAGGCACCCAGCCAGTAGGCGGGTTGATCGTCCGACCGCTGCAGCCGCAACGGGCCGGCGGGCAGATCGAGCGCCAGGCTCCAGGCCGGCAGCGCGTGCGCCCTGCCATCGGCCCCAAGCAGCCACGCCGGCGCCACGGTGAAGCAGGCCCGCCAGGGCCAGTCGCCCGGCCACACCGCGTCGTCACGGGTGCGCTGCAGCACGCCCGGGCGGCCACGCAGCATCAGGTTCAGGTCGCGCGTGGCAGCACCCAGCAGGCGGCAGTCGGGCGCAGCGGCGCCATCGAAGCTCAGGGCCTCGCTGGCCGGCGTCAGCTGCTGCGCCTGGCCGTTCAGCAGCAGCTCCACACCCGGGCCTTGCAGCACCGCGAAGTGGCGCTGCACGCCTGGGAACGACGAGAAGGGCCCATCCTGCTCGATGTCGGCCAGGCTGACGCGCAGGGTCCAGTCGGCACCGGCAGGTTCGGCGAAGAGTTCGCGGGTCTGCCCACCGCCATTGCGCCAGGGCGTGGGGGGAATGGAGTTGGCAAGAAGGATCTGCATGGGCGGCAAGCGTAGCGGCGTACGCTTGTGCGCATGAATGCAAATGCCCGCGAACTGCTGCAAGGCCTGCGCGCTTACGAGCATGGCAAGGTGGTCTCGGCCGACGAGGCCGTGGCCCTGATCCAGGACGGCGACACCCTGGCCACCTGTGGCTTCGTGGGCATCGGCTTCGCCGAGACCCTGGCACTGGCGCTGGAGCGGCGTTTCGAGCGCACGGCCACGCCGCGCCATCTGACCCTCGTCTACGCCGCCGGCCAGGGCGACGGCAAGACGCGCGGCCTGAACCACCTCGGCCACGAAGGCCTCGTCAAGGCGGTACTGGGTGGCCACTGGGGCCTGGTGCCGCGCCTGCAGGAACTGGCGGTGACGAACCGCATCGAGGCCTGGAACCTGCCGCAGGGCGTCATCACCCACCTGTTCCGCGACATCGCCGCGGGTAAGCCC
Source organism: Burkholderiaceae bacterium (assembly GCA_039808065.1). GTDB lineage: Bacteria > Pseudomonadota > Gammaproteobacteria > Burkholderiales > Burkholderiaceae_C > Inhella. Next base: position 13,443 of record JBDHSJ010000007.1, read on the forward strand.
GGGCATCTGTCGCGCATCGGTCTGGGCACCTTTGTGGACCCGCGCCATGGTGGCGGCAAGCTGAACGAATGCACCCAGACCGAGCGCGTGCGCCTGCTGCAGATCGACGGCGAGGAGTTCCTCTTCTACAAGGCCTTCCCCATCCACGTCGCCTTCGTGCGCGCCACCACGGCCGATCTGGACGGCAACCTGACGATGGAGCGCGAGGCGCTGACGCTCGAAGGCCTGGCCGTCGCCATGGCCACGCACAACAGCGGCGGCATCGTCATCGCCCAGGTCGAGCGCCTGGCCGAGCGCGGCAGCCTGCACCCGCGCCAGGTCAAGATCCCCGGCGTGCTGGTGGACTGCGTGGTGCTGGCCGAAGCGCCCGAGCAGCATCCGCAGACCTTCGCCACCGCCTACTCGGCCGCCTTTGCCGGCGAGCTGCGCGTGCCGGCCTCGCAGCTCAAGCCGATGCCCCTGAGTGCACGCAAGGTGATTGCCCGGCGCGCCGCGCTGGAGCTGCGCGCCGGGCAGGTGGTGAACCTTGGCATCGGCATGCCCGAGGGCGTGGCCGCGGTGGCGGCCGAGGAGCGCGTGATCGACCTCATCACGCTCAGCACCGAACCTGGCGTGATCGGCGGGATCCCGGCCGGCGGGCTGGACTTCGGCGCCGCCGTCAACACCCAGGCCATCATCGACCAGCCCTACCAGTTCGACTTCTACGACGGCGGTGGCCTGGACCTGGCCGTGCTGGGCCTGGCGCAGGCCGATGCTGAGGGCAATGTCAACGTCAGCCGCTTCGGCCCGCGCCTGGCCGGGGCGGGCGGCTTCATCAACATCTCGCAATCCGCCAAGCGCCTGGTGTTCGCCGGCAGCTTCAGCGCCGAGGGCGTGCGCAAATTCGTGCGGACGGTCGAGCACCGCACCTTCAGCGGCCGCCACGCCGCGGCGCGGGGGCAGGCCGTGCTCTACGTCACCGAGCGCTGCGTGCTGCGCCTCACGGCCGAAGGCCTGGAGCTGACCGAGCTGGCGCCCGGGCTGGATCTGGAACGCGACGTGCTGTCGCAGATGGACTTCCGCCCCCTGCTGCCGCGCGACCCCGTGCCCATGGATGCGGCCTTGTTTGAGGCGGCGCCGATGGGTCTGCGCGAGCGCCTGCTGGCCCTGCCGCTGGAACAGCGCCTGCAGTTCGATGCCCAGCATGGCGTGCTCTTTGTGGACCTCTCGCGCCTGCGCCTGCGCAGCTCAGCCGAGGTGGAACGGCTGGCCGACATGCTGCAGGCACGGCTGGAGGCGATCGGCCAGCCGGTCGACGGCGTCATCAACTACGAACAGTTCGAGCTCGACCCCGAAGTGGCCGACCTGTGGGCCCAGCGCGCCGCCGAGCTGGCCCAGCGCCACTACCGCCGCGTCACGCGCTACGGCGGCTCGGCCTTCGTGCGCGCACGGCTCACGCAGGCGCTGGCGCTGCGCGGCCTGCCATCCAATATGGTGGAAACCGCCGACGCGGCGCTGGCACGGCTGCGCAGCAGCGCTGACTAAGCCCCCGAGGTGGCGCGCCGATGCAGGGCATCAGTACGCCCCCCGATGCCGGTGCGCGGCGCGCGGGGGCCTGGCTCGGCCTTGCACAAGGTTCAGTGCCGCTCGAAGCGGATCTGCCCGTAGGCCTTCGGCAGCAAGAAGGCGTGCACATACGGTTGCTGAACCTGCGGATAGAAGCAGTCGGCGCACGTGCTGGTGCTGAACTTTTGGGAGACCACCACCACCTGCTGCTCCCAACGCAACGGCTCCAGGGTCTGACCCGTACCGGGCGATGTGTCTCCGGTCATCAAGATCAGCTGCCAGCGATCGAAGTCGATCGTTGGCAGCGGGATCGGCGCCTTCGGGTCCTGGCAGCGCCCCTGAGCATCGCAGCCGAAAGTGCGCAAGCCCTGGTGGCGATCCCACAGCCTGGCCCACTCCTCGCGGCTGCGCACCACCTCATTGCCCGATGGCCACATCAGGTTCTGCAGCAGGTCCGCGACCTGCGGCTCCAAGGCCATCGGCTGCGGCGGCCCCAGTTCGGCCGCCTGGGGCGCCGCGCGGCCACCCACCTCCGGGGGCACCTCGCCCCCACCGCAACCCGCCAGGCCGACCAGCAGGGCAGCCAGCCCCAAAAAGAGTCGCGATTCATGCTGCGTCATGATTGAACCGTCCCTGAGTTGACAACGGCGGCACTCTAGGCGGCGCGCCAGCGCCCGCCGGTGCTCTGCATCACAGCTTTCCCAGCCCTCATGGGCACTTGACAATCCACCCCATGCTCCTGACCCTGCACAGCGCCGGCACCGGCTTCGAGGCCGCCTGCCACATCCCCGCCCTGCCCGAAGGCCACCGCGCCCGCAAGCTGCACGGCCATTCCTTCTTCGCGCAGGCGCGCTGCCTGCTGCCGCCGGGCTGGGCGCCCTTTGCCGGCGGCGAGGTGCATGAGCTTCGCGAACGTCTGGAAGCCGCCGCGGCGCCGCTGGACCACGCGCTGCTGAACGAGCACCTGGACAACCCCACCGACGAGAACCTGGCGCGCTGGCTGCGCGAACGCCTGCTGGCCGACAGCCTGCCCGGCCTGCAGCAGATCAGCGTCTACAGCACCAGCCACAGCGGCGTGGACGTCGATGCGCGCGGTCAGGCCCATGTGTGGCGGCGCTACCGCTTCCAGAGCGCACACTGGCTGCCGAATGTGCCGATGGGTCACAAATGTGGGCGCCTGCATGGCCACGGCTTCGAGGTCATCATTCACGCCAACCAGGATCTGGGCGGCCGCGACCTCTCGATCGATTACGACCAGCTCGACGCCCTGTGGGCGCCGCTGCATTTCGAGCTGAACTACCGCTGCCTCAACGAGCTGGAAGGCTTGGAGAACCCGACCAGCGAGATGCTCTCGCGCTGGATCTGGAACCGCCTCAAACCGCTGCTGCCGGCGCTGAGCTGGGTCACGGTGTTCGAGACGGGTTCGAGCGGCGCCAACTTTGATGGCGCGCGCTTTCGCATCTGGAAGGAGTTCACGCTCGATTCCGCCGTGCGCCTTCGCCGCGCCCCAACCGAGCACCCGCTGGCCGGCGTGCATGGCCACACCTTCACGCTGCGCCTGCACCTGCAGGCCGAGCTGCACCAGCTTTACGGCTGGGCGGTGGACTTCGGCGACGTGAAGGAACGCTTCAACCCGGTGTTCAAGCGCTTGGACCACCACCCGCTGCACGAAGACCCGGCCCTGGCCGATGGCGACTGCGCCACGCTGGCCGCGCACATCCTGCGCGAGGCCCGCGCCGTGCTGCCCGAGACGGATCGCGTGGACCTGTACGAGACGCGCGGCTGCGGCGCCGTCGTCAGCCTGGGCGACACCAGCGAGTTGATCCCGGTGTAATCAACCCGCGGGTCAGAGCGTCGTCAGCGGCCCGAGCGCGCTCTCACGGAATTCGGGCGCCTGCCAGGATTGCCACCAGCCCGGCAGCTGGCCGGCCGGCATGGGCTTGGCCAGGTGGTAGCCCTGGGCCTCGTCACAGCCCCAATGCGCCAGCAGGGCCAGCGCGGTGGCGGTCTCGATGCCCTCGGCCACCACGGACAGGCCCAAGTTGTGCGCCAGGTCGATGGTCGAGCGCACGATCTTGCGGTCGTCGGCCTCGCGCTCCATCGCCATCACGAAGCTCTGGTCGATCTTGAGCTCCTGCACCGGCAGGTTCTTCAGATAGGCGAGCGAGGAGTAGCCGGTGCCGAAGTCATCGATGGCCAGGCGGAAGCCCATCGCGTGCAGCTGCTCGGTGGTGGCCAGGGCGCGCGCCGGGTCGTCCATGATGGCGCTCTCGGTGATCTCCAGGCACAGCTGCTCGGGGCGGGCACCCTCCTGCTGCAGCATGGTGCGGATCTTGTCGGGCAGCTCCGCGTCCAGCAGGTCGCGCGTGCTGAGGTTGACGCTGATGCGCAGCGGACAGCCCAGGGCCTCGGCCTCCACGGCAAAACGGGCGCTGGCACGCAGCACCCAGGCGGTGAGCTGGCGCACAAAGCCAGTCTGCTCGGCAAAGGGGATGAAAAGCCCGGGCGGTACCAGGCCGCGCGTGGGGTGCTGCCAGCGCACCAGGGCCTCGGCGCTGTGCACTTCACGGGTGTGCAAATCCAGCTTGGGCTGCAGGAACAGGCGCAGCTCGTCCTGCTCCACCGCGCGGCGCAGCTCGGTCAGCAGGCCCAGGGATTGCTGGCTGCCCTCGTCCATGGCCGGGTCGTAGAGCAGCACGCCATGCTGGCCGCGCTTGGCGGCGTACATGGCCAGCTCCGCATGGCCGAGCAGGGCGCCGGCTTCGCGTGCGTGGTCAGGGAAGAGCGCGATGCCGATGCCGGCGCTCACATCAATGGTCTGCTCGCCGATCGACAAGGGCCGCTCGAAGCCCTGTGCCATCTCGCGCGCCAGGCCCAGGGCCTGGTTGGCGGCAGCGCCCTCGAACAGCAGCGCGAACTCGTCGCCGCCCAGGCGCGCCAGCAGATGGCTGCTGCCGGCCTGGGCCTGCAGGCGCTCGGCCACCCGCTGCAGCAGCTGGTCGCCGACGGCATGGCCGAGCACGTCGTTGACATGCTTGAAGCGGTCCAAGTCCAGCATCAGCACCGCCATGCGCTCCTGTGGGTGCTCGCGCAGCCAGGTGCGCAGGCGCTCGACGAACTGGGCGCGGTTGGGCAGATCGGTCAGCGGGTCCCAGAAGGCCAGACGGTGCACATCGGCCTCGCGCGCCTTGATGCCCTGGCGCATGGTCTCGAAGGCCTGGGCCAGTTCGCTGACCTCGCCGAGGTTGCGCGGTGCCTGCACCGGGCAGTCGTAGTCGCCGCGGCCCAGGCGCTCGGCACTGCGCGCCAGCGCGCCGATGGGCCCGCTGATGCGCCGCGCCGTCACCACGCTGCCGATGGCGAAGGCCACCACGCCCGCCAAAGTCAGGGCCAGCAGGGTCCAGCGCAGACTGTTGTAGGGGCCGATGGCTTCGCTGACCGAGGCCGTCAGCAGGGCGCTGAGCTGCACGCCGCTGGCCGCGCCGCGCACCCGCAAATCGAACAGGCGGCCGCGGCGCTCGTCGCCATCGGGCAGGTTGAGCCGGCGCGCCTGGTTCTGACCCATCTCGGCCTGTGCGGCCTGTTCCATCAGCATGAGGGCCTTGTCGGCCTCCAGGCTCAGGGGCTTGCGCCAGGGGCCGCCGCCGCGCACCAGCAACAGGGCGTCCACATTGGTCAGTCCCTTCAGATCGGCCAGCACGTCCTCATCCAGTGCAAAGCCCATCAGCACCGCGCCCAGCGGGCCGGGCGCGCGCACCGGCACGCGCACCAGCTGGTAGGGCTTTTCATCCACCAGCACCAGGCGGGTGTCGCCCTCGGCGGGCGCGCCTTCGGGCAGGTCGGCCGCCAGGCCCACGAAGCGCTCGGGCTGGACACCGGCACCGGCCACCAGGCGATGCTCCAGATCCTCGAAGGCCACCAGCGCCGCGCCGACCCGCTCGGCGTGGTTGGCCAGCGCGTCGCGCAGGGTCTCGGTGCCGGCCTCCTGGTGCATCAGGCCGACGGCGCTGCGAAAGCCGTCGTCGGCGGCCAGCAGCACGGCGATGTCATGCTGGCGCAGCACGCGCTGGAACAGCAGGCGCTCCAGGCGGTGGCCGGCGGTCTTCAGGTCGGCATCGATCGAGGCTTCGGCATTCGCCTGCACCGAACGGTTGACCAGCACCACGCTGCCCAGCTGCACCAGCAGCAACAGGCCCAGGAAGAGGGCCACGATGCGCCCCTCGAGCCGGCGCAGGTCCAGGAAGGCGGGGCGCTGGATCACAGGCGCAGGCTCCGCTGCGTGCTGCCCGCCGGCAGGGCCTCGCTGCTCAGCACGGGTTCCTTGCGGCTGGGATGCCAGGCGCGCAGGCGCAGGTTCCCGGCCTTGGCCGGCAGCTCCAGCGTGGCCCGGCCCTGCGCGTCGGTGACGGCAAACAGCGGCGTGTCGACGACGACGATGTGCGCGCTCATGCGGTCATGGATGTTGCAGCCCACCGCCACCACACCGGACTTGTCGAACAGCACCGGGTTGGCGGTCTCGCCCAGGTAGAGCTTGAGCTCGAAGCTCTTGGCGGCGGAGTAGGAATAGACATGGTGGCGCACCGGGTCCTCGTTCGGAAAGCGCACCTCGGTGCCGGTCTGCACCACCAGCAGCTGGGGGCGGAACTGGCGGTCCTTCTGCGCCAGCTCGGCCTGGGTGCCGGCCCGTGCGCGGGCAGGCAGGCCTTCCCCCTCGACGGCGACGACGGCGCCGGCCAGCGGCTGGCCCTGGGCATTGCTGACCTGCACGCTCAGCGGCTCGGCGAGCGCCAGGGGGGTCAGGAAACTTGCTGCAAGGGCCCACAGTCCGCGCATGTCTGCACTCTCCTCCAGAGAGCCAGACGATAGCGGGATTCAGGCGCGCAGACGCCGACCGCTCAGGGCTTCCACCACCTGCAGCAGCCATTGGCGCAGCGCCGCCCAGCCGTCCTGCGGCCAGTCGGGTTCGCGCAGGCCCTTGGCAATGCCATCCACCTTGTGGGCATTGACCAGCAGGGCGTCCAGATGGCCCAGGCTCAGGCGCGGCAGCGCACGCTCGAACCATTTCTCCTTCGGCCCCCAGACGCGCGCCTCGCGCAGCGCCATCGGCAGCGGCTTGCCATCGACCATGGCGCGCTTGGCGCGGCGCAGGGCGCGCACCTCGTCGGCGAGCAGCCAGTGCAAGCGCACCACGGCCTCGCCCTCGGCTTCCAGGCCTTCGAGCAGGCGCAGGCAGCGCGCGGCGTCGCCGGCCCACAGGGCCTCGGACAGCTGGGCGGCCTCGAAGCGCGCCACGTCGGTCACCGCGGCTTCGATCAGCTCGGTCGTCAGCGCCTGGCCCGGGTGCAGCAAGGCCAGCTTGTCCAGCTCTTGCTGGGCGGCGAGCAAATTGCCTTCCACCCGCTCGGCCAGCAGGCTCAGGGCCTGCTGACCCTCGGCGCCTTCGGCCAGCTGCAGCCCCGACTTGCGCGCGCGTGCCGCCAGCCAGGCGGGCAGGGCGCGGCGCTCGATCGGGTCGGCGCGCAGGCTCAGGCCCGCGCCATCCAAGGCCGTGAACCAGGCACTGCCCTGCTGGGTCTTGTCCAGGCGCGGCAGGCTCACCAGCACCAGCAGGTCCGGACCGGCCCGCTGGGCCAGCTGCTGCAGGGCTTCGCTGCCTTCCTTGCCCGGCTTGCCGCCAGGGATGCGCAGCTCGACGATGCGCCGGCTGGCGAACAGCGACAGCGCGGCCGATTCGCCGAGCACACCGCTCCAGTCGAAGGCATTGCCCTGCACGGTGAAGACCTGGCGCTCGTCGAAGCCCTGGGCGCGCGCGGCGGCACGGATGGTGTCCAAGGCCTCGTTGGCGAGCAGGATCTCGTCGCCATGCACGAGGTAGACCCCGCGCAGACCCTTGGCGAGCTGCTTGTCGAGGTCTTCAATGCGGGCTTGCATCAGCGCAGCCTGACGGCGGCGAGGCGGCGCAGCAGCAGGTTCACGGCCTCAACCTGCATGGCGCGGCGCAGGTCGGCCTCTTCATACTCCTTGGCCAGGGTGGCAGCCTCGGTGGTACTGAGGTCACGCACCAGGCGCAACTGGGTGGCGGGCAGCAGCACGTCGTCGGCCGGGGTGACGAGGCGGTAGTCCAGCACCAGATGCAGCTGCCATTCGCGCACCTGGCCGGCCGCCGTGCTGGCCACGGCCAGCTTGTGGTGCGATTCCTTCAGCGCTTCCAGCACCACCTGGGCCTGGGCGCGCTGGGCCGTGAGCTGTAGTGGCAGGCGCGGCAGCTGGGCTTCGAGCGCCTCGCGCAGCGGCGAGCGCGGGTCAAAGCCCGCCAGGTGCAGGCGTTCGAAGGCGAAGCTGGGCGCACCGCGCAGGTGGAAGCCGCAGCCAGCCAAACCGGCCCCGGCCAGCCAGGCCAGGGCGGCGCGTCGAGGCAGGCTCATCAAAGCACCAGGTTGACCAGGCGACCCGGCACGATGACGATCTTCTTGGGTGCTGCGCCGTTGCTGAACTTCAAGAAATCCTCGCTGGCCAGCGCAGCAGCCTCGATGGCGGCCTTGTCGGCACCGGCGGGCACTTTGATGCTGCCGCGCAGCTTGCCACCCACCTGCAGCATCAGCTCGATCTCGTCCTGCACCAGCGCGGCTTCGTCCACCTGGGGCCAGGGGGTGTCGAGCAGGTCACCGAGCACGGCGGCAAAGCCGAGGTCTTCCCACAGCACATGGGTCAGGTGCGGGCAGGCTGGGTAGAGCGCGCGCAGCAGCACCGAGAAGCCCTCGCGAATCACGGCCATGTCGGCGGCCTGGTCGGCCTCGCCCGCGGGCTTGAAGCCTTCCAGCGCGTTCAAGAGCTTCATTGCCCCCGACACCACGGTGTTGTATTGCAGGCGCTCGTAGTCGTGGCTGATCTGCTTCAGCACCAGATGCACCTCGCGGCGCAGCGCCTTGGCCTCCTTCGAGATCGCGGCGAAATCCGTGCCGGCGGCGCGAATGCCATTGCCCTTGCTGATGCTGAAGTTCCAGACGCGCTTGAGGAAGCGGTGCGCGCCTTCGACGCCGGCGTCGTTCCACTCCAGGGTCTGCTCGGGCGGGCTGGCGAACATCACGAACAGGCGGGCGGTGTCGGCGCCGTACTGGTCGATCAGGGCCTGCGGATCCACGCCGTTGTTCTTCGACTTCGACATCGTGCCGATGCCGTTGTACTCGACCAGCGAGCCATCGCTCTTGAGCTTGGCGCCGGTAACCCGGCCGTCCTCGCCGAACACGTTCTCGACCTCATGCGGCCAGAAGTACTCGATGCCGCCTTTCTCACCCTTGCGGCTGTAGATGTGGTTGAGCACCATGCCCTGCGTGAGCAGCTTCTTGAACGGCTCACTGACCTTGACGAGGCCGAGGTCGCGCATCACCTTGGTCCAGAAGCGCGCGTACAGCAGGTGCAGGATGGCGTGCTCGATGCCGCCGATGTACTGGTCCATCGGCATCCAGTACTGCGTGCCGCCGGCCACCATCGCCTCGGCGTTGGTCGGGTCGCAATAGCGCATGAAGTACCAGGACGAATCCACGAAAGTGTCCATGGTGTCGGTCTCGCGCGTGGCCGGCTTGCCGCACTTGGGGCAGGTGCAGCGCAGGAAGTCCTCGCGGTGTTTGAGCGGGTTGCCGCTGCCGTCGGGGATGCAGTCCTCGGGCAGCACCACCGGCAGGTCCTTCTCGGGCACTGGCACCGGGCCGCAATCCTCGCAATGGATGATGGGGATCGGCGTGCCCCAATAGCGCTGGCGGCTGATGCCCCAGTCGCGCAGGCGGAAGGTGGTCTTCTTTTCGCCCAGGCCCTTGGCGGCCACCAGCTCGGCCACCTTGCCCACGGCCTCGGCAAAGCCCAGGCCGTTCAGCACACCCGATTCGATGCAGCGGCCGTTCTGCTTGTCGGCGTACCACTCGTGCCAGGTCTTGCTGTCATAGGCCTGGCCATTGACATCGATGACCTGCTTGATCGGCAGCCCGTACTTGTTGGCAAAGGCGAAGTCGCGCTCGTCGTGCGCGGGCACGCCCATCACGGCGCCGTCGCCATAGCTCATCAGCACGTAATTGCCGATCCAGACCTCGACCTGCGCGCCGGTCAGCGGGTGGGTGACGAACAGGCCGGTGGGCTCGCCCTTCTTTTCCTGGGTGGCCAGCTCGGCCTCGGTGGTGCCACCGGCCTTGCAGTCCTCGATGAAGGCCGCAAGCTTCGGGTTCGTGGCGGCGGCGTGCGCGGCCAGCGGGTGCTCGGGGGCCACGGCGCAGAAGGTGACGCCCATGATGGTGTCGGCGCGCGTCGTGAAGACGTAGAGCTTGCCGTCCTGGATCAGCTGGCCGTCGGCGCCGCGGATCTCATGCGGGAACGCAAAGCGCACACCCACGCTCTTGCCGATCCAGTTCTCCTGCATCAGGCGCACGCGCTCGGGCCAGCCGCTCAGGTAGTTCGGGTCCTCGGGGTTGGCCACCGCGCTCAGCAGCTCTTCGGCGTACTTGACGATGTTCAAGTAGTAGCCGGGGATCTCGCGCTTTTCCACCGGCGCGCCACTGCGCCAGCCCTTGCCGTCGATGACCTGCTCGTTGGCCAGCACGGTCTGGTCCACCGGGTCCCAGTTGACGATCTGGGTGCGGCGCTCGGCGATGCCGGCTTCCAGCATCTTCAGGAACAACCACTGGTTCCACTTGTAGTACTTGGGGTCGCAGGTGGCGACTTCGCGGCTCCAGTCGATGGCCAGGCCCATGGCCTGCATCTGCCCCTTCATCACCGCGATGTTGGAGTAGGTCCACTGCGCGGGCGGCACCTTGCTCTTCAGCGCGGCGTTCTCGGCCGGCAGGCCGAAGGCATCCCAGCCCATCGGCATCAGGACGTTGTAGCCCTGCATGCGCAGCTGGCGGGCCAGCATGTCGTTGATGGTGTAGTTGCGCACATGGCCCATGTGCAGCTTGCCCGAGGGGTAGGGCAGCATGGAGCAGGCGTAGTACTTGGGCTTGCTGGCGTCCTCAACGACCTTGTAGGCGTCGATGGCTGCCCAATGGGCGTGGGCGCGCGCTTCGATGTCGCGCGGCGAGAACTCGGTGGAAGGGCTGGTGCTCATAGGGGCGCGATTGTCCTATGGCACCAAGCCCCCCTTGGCACCCACTTAGCGCGGCGCGGAGGCCGCCGTCGCCGTGACGAAGGCCAGCCGGTTCAGCTTGGCAGCCTGCAGCGCATCCAGCAGCTCGGCCACGCGGCCGTAGGGCACGGCCTGGTCGATCGCCAGTTGCACCTCGGCCTCGGGCTGGCTCTTGGCCAACTGCAGTAGGCGCTCGCGCAGCTGCGGCAAGGCCAGCACGTCCTGGTTCCACAGCAGCCGGCCCTGCGCGTCCAGGCTCAGCTGCAAGGGCTGCTCGGTGGGTTCCAGCGCCTGGGCGGCTTCGGCCTTGGGCAGATCCAGCTGCAGGCCCGAGCTCATCAAGGGCGCGGCAATCATGAAGATCACCAGCAGCACCAGCATGACGTCGATCAGCGGCGTCATGTTGATCTCGCTCATCGGCGCGCCCGGGTCGCGGCGCTCCAGGCGGCCAAAGCTCATGGCTGGCTGCCCGGCGCTGGGCCGCTCCCGAGCCGGGCGCGGCCCCCTTGGGGGGTGGCGGAGGCGCAGCGCGTCGAAGACCGGGGGCTCATTGATTCTTCAGAAACTCGCGCAGATCGTGCGCAAAGCCTTCCAGCTCGGCCTCGCAGGCGGCCACGCGCTTGCCGAACCAGTTGTAGGCCAGCACGGCGGGAATCGCCACGGCCAAGCCGGCGGCGGTCATCACCAGGGCTTCGCCCACCGGGCCGGCAATGCGGTCGATGCTGGGCAGCCCGCCCGCCCCCAGACCCAGCAAGGCCTGGTAGACGCCCCAGACCGTGCCGAACAGGCCCACGAAGGGCGCGGTGGCCCCCACCGAAGCCAGCAACACCTGACCGAACTGCAGGCGCGCCACGCTCTGATGCAGGGCATCTCGCAACTGGCGCGTCAGGCGCGCCTCGTTGCCGGCGCCCTCGCCCAGCGAACCGGCCGGCAGCGCCGCACGGCCGGCGTCGATCAAGGGCAGCAGGATGCGCTCGGCATCCAGGGCCTGGGCCTGGCTGCGCGCGCTGTCCCAGTCGGGCGCGGCCCAGAACAGCGGCAAGGCCCGGGCCAGGCTGCGGCGCGCGCGCGTGAGCGTGACACTGCGCCAGAGGATCAGCGTCCAGCTGCTGACCGACATCAGCAACAGCGCCAGGGCGACGGTGCGACCGACGCTGTCGCTGCTGGACCAGAACTGGAGCCAGCTGCTCATCTCAGTTGCAGCGCGTCGGCCATGCCGTAAAAGCCGGGCGGCTGCGCCTTCAGCCAGCGCGCCGCCAGCAGGGCGCCCTGGGCGTAGTGGATGCGGCTGCTGGACTTGTGGGCGATTTCAATGCGCTCGCCGGTGCCGCAGAACATGACGGTGTGGTCGCCCACGATGTCGCCACCGCGCACGGTGGCAAAGCCGATGCGGCCGGGCTCGCGCGCGCCGGTGTGGCCCTCGCGGCTGTAGATGGCCACATCGGCCAGGGCATGGCCCTGGGCCTGGGCGATGACCTCGCCCATCTGCAACGCCGTGCCGCTCGGGGCATCCACCTTGTGCCGGTGGTGCGCCTCGACGATCTCGACGTCGTAGGCGCTGCCCAGCTGGCGCGCGGCCTGGGCCAGCAGGTTCATCACCACATTCACGCCCACGCTGGTGTTGGGCGCCCAGAGGAGCGGAACCTGACCGCCAGTGGCCTGCAGCTGGGCGCGCTGCTCGGCGCTGAAGCCGGTGGTGCCGATGACCATCGGCAGACGCCGTTGCACGCACAGGGGCAGCAGCTGCAGGCTGCCATCGACACGCGAGTAGTCGATCAGCACCTCGGCGCCTTGCAGCGCTTGTTCGGGATCGGCCGTGAAGCGCACGCCGCTCTCGCGGCCCATGAAGGCGGCGGCATCCTGGCCCAGATGGGCCGATTGGGCGTGCAGCAGGGCACCGCTGAGCTGCAGATCCGGCGCGGCCAGGATTTCCTGCACCAGCATCTGCCCCATGCGGCCACTGGCACCGGCCAGGGCCACGCGCAGCGGCGCGGCCATCAGCCTTTTTCCAGTGGCGGGAAGGCGCGCGTCGGTCCGCCGGTCTCGTTGCTCGGCGGGGCCGGGCGCACCGGCTTGGGCAGGGCGTTGCGCTCGGCCTCGCTCAATTCCAGCTTGGGCACATCGCCCTTGGGCTTGAAGGTATTGATCGAAGCGACAAACTCCTTCTCGGTCGGCAGGTCGCCGGGCACCTCGAAGCTCTTGAGCTTGTCACCGTCAAACAAGGCCACCAGACGACGCGCCTGCGGCGCAGCACCCTGGCGCCGGATGGTGAACACATAGTCCCAGCGGTCGGCGTGGAAGGCGTCGGTCAGCATGGGGGAACCGAGCAGATCGCGCACCTGGTCGCGGCTCATGCCGGGCTTGACCTTTTCAGCGGCTTCCTTGGTGACCACATTGCCTTGCACGATCTCGACGCGGTAGAGCGGCACCACGGCCATGAAACGGTCGTCATGCCCGACCCAGGAGCTGCAGGCAGACAGGCCTGCCAGGGCGGCAAGACCCAGGGTGGGGCGCAGAAGGCGGAACGAAACAAGCATGGGCGTCCATCAAGGGCTTGGACCAGGCAAGGCCTCGGTCCGGGTGCCGGGCGGCCTGGAGGGCTCGCTGGCTATGATCAAACGATTCTAGGCGGCCCCTCCAGCGCCCCCGCCCGGCCATGACGCACAGCGACGAAATCAAGAACAGCGGCCTCAAGGCCACCCTGCCCCGCATCAAGGTGCTGGAGGTCTTCCAGCGCGCCACGCGCCGCCACCTCAGCGCGGAGGATGTCTACAAGGCCCTGCTGGCCGAGGATGCCGACATCGGCCTGGCCACGGTCTACCGGGTGCTGACCCAGTTCGAGCAGGCCGGCTTGCTGACGCGCAACCATTTCGAAGCCGGGAAGGCGGTGTTCGAGCTCAACCAGGGGCACCATCATGACCATCTGGTGTGCCTGAGCTGCGGCAAGGTCGAGGAGTTCTTCGACGAAGCGATCGAGCAGCGCCAGCACGCCATCGCGCGCGAGCGCGGCTTCGAGCTGCAGGAGCACTCGCTGTCGCTGTACGCGGTCTGCATCCAGAAAGACTGCCCGAACCGCAAGTAGGCTCTCGGGTCAGAGGCTCTCTTCGCCGCCGCGCTCGAGCGCGCGCTGGTGGCGCTGGATGAATTCCTGGTAGGTGTCGATACCACGCAGCTGCAGGATGCTGTTGCGCACCGCGGCCTCGACCAGCACGGCCAGGTTGCGGCCGGCGTCCACGGCGATCACCACCTTGCGGGTGGGCACGCCCAGCACGTCTTCATAGAGCGGCTCATAGGGCAGGCGTTCGAACTCGCGCTCCAGGGTCTCGCGCCGCACCAGGTGGACGATGAGCTTGAGGCGCATCTTGCGGCGCACCGCCGTCTCGCCAAAGATTGCCTTGATGTCCAAGAGGCCGATGCCGCGCACTTCGAGCAGATTGGCCAGCAGTTCGGGGCAGCGGCCGACGATGACGTCCTGGGCAATGCGGAAGAAGTCCACCGCGTCATCGGCCACCAGACCATGGCCGCGCGAGATCAGTTCCAGGCCCAGTTCGCTCTTGCCCAGGCCCGACTCGCCGGTCAACAGCACACCCAGACCCAGGATGTCCATGAACACGCCGTGGCGCGTGGTGCGCACGGCGCAGATCTGCGCCAGATAGCTGCGCACCACATCGATCACATAGCCGGCCGACGCCTCGGTGGTGAAGAGCGGGATGTCCGCGCGGTCGCACATCGCCACCAGCTTGGGCGGCGCGGCGCTGCCGTCCGCCACGATGATGACCGGCGGCTCCAGCGTGACGATGCGCGAGACGCGGCGCTCCAGCACCTCGTCGCTGGCCTCGGTGAGGTACTTGACCTCGCGCGTGCCGACGATCTGCACCCGGTAGGGGTGGATGTAGTTGAGGTAACCGACCAGATCGGCGGCGGACTGCGCCTCGCGCAGCGCGGCCTCGGCGAAGCGGCGTTCCGGGTGGGCATGGCCGGCCACCCAATGCCAGCGCAGGGCCTCGCGGTGTTCCTCAAACAGCCGGTCGGCGCTGATCGATACGGGTTTCATGGCGTCAGTATCAACGGATGCCGCGGCGCCGGGCCGCCCCAAGCCGCGGCGCGCCCCCTTGGGGGGTGACGCAGCGCGGGACGAGCAAGGCCGTGGGCCCTGTCAGGCGGCGGAGCGCACCGGCTGCCAGTCGCTGATCAAGCGGTGCACCACGGCGGGGTCGGCCTCGGTCTTGAGGCGCTCGCGCAAGTCCTTCTCGCTGAGCATCTCGGCGATCTCGGACAGGATCTCCAGGTGGCGCTGCGTCGCCGCCTCCGGCACCAGCAGCACGATCAGCAGGCTGACGGGTTCATCGTCCGGGGCATCGAAGCCGATGGCCTGCTGCACACGCAGCACGGCGGCGAGCGGGTTCTTCAGGCCCTTGATGCGGCCATGCGGAATGGCCACGCCATGCCCCAGGCCGGTCGAGCCGAGCCGCTCACGCGCAAACAGGTTGTCGGTGACCACCGCACGGGCCACGCCCTGGTGGTTCTCGAACATCAAGCCGGCCTGTTCGAACAGGCGCTTCTTGCTGGTCGCTTCAACGTCCACCTGCACGTTTTGTGCGGGCAGGATGGCGGCGAGTCGGTTCATGGTCTTTGCTGGGCAGGGTCAGGAATCGACCCACGAAGGACCCGAATTATAGAAATCGGCCCCCCGCTGTCGCGTGGAGTGGGATCTCCCAACAGAAAAGCGGCCCGCAGGCCGCTTTCTCGTGCTTGAGCGAGGGGATCAGCCCGCCGCCCCCACATCCATGCGCTTGGCAGAGGCGTGGTTATGGTCCTGCAGCATCTCCTTGTGCCGACAGACTTGGCGATCCAGCTTGTCCATCAGCTGATCGATCGCAGCGTACAGATCCTCGTGAGACTGCTCCACAAAAATGTCCCGACCCTTGACGTGTAGGGTGACTTCGGCGCGCTGCCGACGTTCCTTCTCCTTTTGTTTTTCCACGGTGAGCAGGACGTTGATGTCAACGACCTGATCAAAGTGGCGGGTCACCCGGTCCAGCTTGTTGACCACGTATTCACGCAGTGCTGGCGTCACTTCGAGGTGATGTCCGCTGATCGTCAGGTTCATAAAGGAGCCTCCTTTCAAGGCTTGGGCACAAAAACGCGCTGTGGCGCCGCGGGTCTCGAAGCGGCGCGGCACAGCGCGGAAAGGCAACCGGGTCGCGGTCATTGCAGCGATTGACTTGGCCCTGCACCCAGCCGCCGAGGGGGCCGGGAAAGACGGCTCAGCAGCCGTCAAGGAGGGGACATCGAACTGCAACATGACTCCGGTAGCGAGTCCAGTGTGCCCACATCGGGTCGGTGCGGCAAGCCCCCAATGCCTTTCGAAAGCCCCTAGTTCTGCGCTCGATCAAAGCGGGATTTCGGCCGCCATAATGGCTCGTTTTCCAGCTCGGAGCCCCTCTTGGACAGCGATCACCCTCGGTGACCGTCCGCCCCGCTGCAGGCGTGTCGGCGTGACGGTGCAACCCTCCTCCTCCCGTCCCCGGTTCGCCCCGGAACCCGAACCCCGCAGCGCCGATGCTGAACATTTTTTCGCTTGAGAACGGCCGCTTGGCCGGACTGGCCCCCGACAGCTTTGACGGCCCCGACGCCGCCCGCCTCAAGCCCATTTGGATTGATCTGGAAGACCCGAGCGCCGACGACAAGCGCTGGGTGGCCGCGCATTTCGGCCTGCTGATTCCCGAAGACGCGATCGACGACGATCTGGAAGAGTCGGCCCGCTTCTACGAGGAAGACGACGGCCAGCTGCACATCCGCTCCGACTTCCTGCGCCTGGACGACGAAGGCAACTCGCGCAACGTGCGCGTGGCCTTCATCTTGCACCGCAACACCCTGTTCTCGATCCGCAAGGAAGACCTGCCGGTGTTCCGGCTCTTGCGATTGCGCGCGCGCCGCACGCCGGCGCTGATCGACGACGCCAAGGACGTGCTGCTCAAGCTCTACGACGCCGACGCCGAGTACAGCGCCGATGCACTCGAAGGCATCTACGACGCGCTCAACGCCATCAGCGCGCGCGTGCTGAAGGAGCAGGTGGACGACCAGACCGCCGGCGAGGTGCTGACGGCCATCGCCCGCGAGGAAGACTTGAACGGCCGCATCCGCCGCAACGTGATGGACACGCGCCGCGCGCTCAGCTTCATGATGCGCAGCCGCATGCTCAGCGCCGAGCAGTTCGAAGACTCGCGCCAGATCCTGCGTGACATCGACTCGCTGGACAGCCACACCGCCTTCCTGTTCGACAAGATCAACTTCCTGATGGATGCGACGGTTGGTTTCATCAACATCAACCAGAACCGCATCATCAAGATCTTCTCGGTGGCTTCGGTGGCCTTGCTGCCGCCCACCTTGATCGCCTCGATCTACGGCATGAACTTCAAGTTCATGCCCGAGCTGAACCAGACCTGGGGCTACCCCTTTGCGCTGAGCTTGATGGCGATCTCGGTCGTGGCCCCGTTCGTGTTCTTCCGCCGCAAAGGCTGGTTGTGACAGGTTTCCAGGCGCTGACCCTGGACCTGGACGAGACGCTTTGGCCGATCCAGCCCGTCATCGAGCGCGCGGAAGCCGAGCTGCACGCCTGGTTGCGCGACCATGCACCGGCAACTGCGGCGCGCTTCGACGTGACGGCCCTGCAGGCCCTGCGCGATGCCGTGGCGCTGGAGTTTCCCGACCGCTCACATGATTTCACCTGGCTGCGCCGCGAATCCATCGAACGCGCGCTGGTGGCTGCGGGCGATGCCGCCGAGCTGGCCGAGCCGGCCTTCGAGCACTTCTTTGCCTGGCGCCACCGCGTGGTTCTGTTCGACGACGCGCTGCCGGCGCTGCAGCGTCTCTCCAACCGCTACCCCATCCTGGCGCTGACGAATGGCAATGCCGAGCTGGCGCGCATCGGCCTGGCGCCCTATTTCGTCGGCCGGCTGAGTGCGCGCGAGTTCGGGCGTGGCAAGCCGCATGCGGACTTCTTCCATGCCGCCTGCGCCCAGCTGGGCCTGGCCCCGAGTCAGGTGCTGCACGTGGGAGATGACTGGGCACTGGACATCGAGGGCGCCTTCGGTGCCGGCCAGCCCAGCGCCTGGATCTGCCGCCCTCACCATGGCGCCAAGCCCGCCTGGGCCCAGGCCAAGCCGTGGTTCGAGGGCGGGGACTTGCTGCAACTGGCGGATCGTTTAGGCGCCTGAAGCCAGCAGCGCCACCCCGGCGGCAATGAAGAGCGCCCCGAGCGCGCGCGCGAACCGGTCGGATTCCTGCAGCAGGTGCCCGCCGATCAGCGCAGCGAACAGCATCGAGCATTCGCGCGCCGGGGCCACTGTCGAGAGCGGCGCCGTTTGCAGCGCCCACAGCACCAGGATGTAGGCCAGCGGGCTGACGCTGCCGACGATCAGTACCGCCTTCCAGTCGGCCGCCCAGGTGCGCACCAGGGTACCGGCGGGGCGCCGCGCCAGAAAGGGCAGCAGCAACGGCAGCCGCAGCACATTGCAGAGGTAGTCCAGCAGCAGAGGGCTCACGCCCAAGGCCTTGACGCCGTAGGCGTCGATGACGGTGTAGCCGGCGATCAAGGCGCCGGTCAGGCCGCCCCAGCGCAGACCGGCCACCACGGCAGGGGTGAGCGCACGCCGGCGCAGCAGGCCGGAGAGCAGCAGCACCCCCAGCAACAGGGTGGCGATGCCGGCCCAGCCCCAGGGCCCGGGCCGCTCGCCCAGGATCAGCACCGCGGCCAGGCTGGACAGCAGCGGGCCGGTGCCGCGCGCCACCGGGTAGACGACCGTCAGGTCGGCCTTGCGGTAGCCGATCAAGAGCGCACTGAAGTAGGCCAGATGCACGGCGGCGCTCAAGCTCACCACCGCCCAGGCCGGCCCGCCCCAGTCGGGCAGTTCGCGCCAGGCGGCCCACAGGCCCAGCGGCGCCCACAGCACGATGACGGCCAGCGCGCACAGGGTCTGGAAGGCGATCTGGTCCCCTTCACCGCCGCTGCGCGCCTTCTTGGCCGCGATGTTCCAGCCGGCGTGCAGCAGCGCGGCCAGCAGCACGAGGACCAGGGCCTGCGTGCTCAAGCGGGCGACCCGGTGCGCAACCAGTACTCGCTGCGCGCGTAATGGGCGCGCAGGTGCTCGATCCACAGGCGCACGCGCAGCGGCTGCAGAGAGCGCTCGGGCGTGACGGCGTAAATGCCGTTCGGCGGCGCGGCGAAGGCATCGAGCACCGAGACCAGGCGGCCGGCTTGGCAGTCGCCCGCCACCTCCCAGCTGCTGCGCCAGGCCAGGCCCAGCCCCTGTAAGCACCACTCGTGCAAGACCTGGCCGTCGCTGCAATCCAGTCGTCCACCCTGGCGGTGGTAGTGCATCTGGCCATCGATGCGGAAGGCCCAGCCGCGCGTCTGGCTGGCGTCCGAGCTCAGCATCAGGCATTCGTGCTGCAGCAGCTCGCGCGGGTGCTGGGGCGTGCCGGCGCGCGCCAGATAGCTCGGCGCGGCCACCACCAAACGGCGGTTGTCAGCCAGGCGCTGGCTCACCAGGCTGGAGTCGGGCAAGTCACCCACCCGCACCGCGCAGTCGTAGCCCTCGTGCACCAGATCGATGACGCGATCGGCCAGGTTCAGCGAGACACGCAGTTGCGGGTGCGCAGCCAGGAAGCCGGGCAACAGGGGGGCGACATGGCGGCGACCGAAGCCGGCCGGCGCGGTGAGGCGCAGATGGCCACTGGCTTGTGCGCCACCGGCGCTGACCAGGCTCTCGGCCCCGGCCAGCTCGGCCAGGATGCGCTGGCAGTCTTCCAGGTAGTTCTGGCCCTCGGGCGTGAGCGTGAGCTTGCGCGTGGTGCGGTGCATCAGGCGCACGCCCAGGCGCGCCTCCAGCGCGTCGATGCGCCGGCCGATCACCGCCGGCGCCACATCCTCCAGCGCCGCCGCGGCCGTGAAGCTGCCGCGCGTGGCCACGGCCACAAAGGTCTCAATCTGGGTGAAGCGGTCCATGTCAGGTCGATTATGTGCATTTCAGTCACAAATGAACCGCGTTGTGGGGGCTTAATCCCCGTCACCGATCGCACTAAATTGCAGGCAACCCGCTGTTCTGGAGCTTTGCCATGTCCCACCCCATCTCCATCCACCGCCTGCAAGTCGCCGCCCCGCTCAAGCGCTTCATCGACGAAGAGGTGCTGCCCGGTACCGGCCTGTCCAGCGACCAGTACTGGGCCGGCTTTGACGCCATCGCCCACGAGCTGGCGCCCAAGAACGCCGCCCTGCTGGCCGAACGCGAGCGCCTGCAGACCGAGCTGGATGCCTGGCACCGTGCTCATCCCGGCCCCATCCGCGACATGGCGGCGTATCAAGCCTTCCTGAAGCAGATCGGCTACTTGGTGGAGCCGCCGACCAACGTGCAGGCCGACACCGCCAACGTGGACGCCGAACTGGCCCAGCAGGCCGGCCCGCAGTTGGTAGTGCCGGTGATGAACGCCCGTTATGCGCTGAACGCCGCCAACGCGCGCTGGGGCAGCTTGTACGACGCGCTCTACGGGACCGACGCCATTCCCGAAACCGAAGGCCGCGAAAAGGCCGGTGCCTACAACCCGGTGCGCGGCGCCGCCGTGGTGGCCTTCGCCCGCCAGTTCCTGGACGAAGCCGCACCGCTGGCCGCCGGCAGCCACAGCAGCGCGCGCGGCTATGCGGTGGTGAACGGCCAGCTGCAGGTGGATGGCGTGGGCGCGCTGAAAGATCCGGCGCAGTTCGTGGGCTACCGCGGCGAAGCTGCGGCACCGACGGCCGTGCTGCTGCGCCACCATGGCCTGCACATCGAGATCCAGATCGACCGCGGGCACCCGATTGGCAAGACCGATGCCGCCGGCGTGGCCGATGTGGTGCTGGAGGCGGCGCTCTCCACCATCCTGGATCTGGAAGACTCGGTGGCCGCGGTGGACGCCGAAGACAAGGTGCTGGCTTACCGCAATTACCTCGGCATCCTGAAGGGCACCCTCAAGGAGACCCTGGCCAAGGGCGGCAAGACGATCGAGCGCACGCTCAACCCGGACCGCGTCTACGCTGCGCCGCAGGGCGGCGAGCTGGTGCTGCCGGGCCGCTCGCTGCTGTTCGTGCGCAATGTCGGCCACCTGATGACCAACCCGGCCGTGATGCTGGAAGGCGGCCGCGAGATCCCCGAAGGCATTCTGGACGCGCTGGTGACGGTGGCGATTGCCCTGCACGATGGCAAGGGCCCCGTGAAGAACAGCCGCGCGGGCTCGATCTACATCGTCAAACCCAAGATGCACGGCCCCACCGAGGTGGCCTTCGCTTGTGAGATCTTCAACCGCGTGGAGCAACTGCTGGGCCTGAAGCCCAACACGGTCAAGCTCGGCATCATGGACGAGGAGCGCCGCACCTCGGTCAACCTGGCCGCCTGCATCGCCGCCGCCAAGAGCCGGGTGGCGTTCATCAACACCGGCTTCCTGGACCGCACCGGCGACGAGATGCACACCGCCATGCGCGCCGGCCCGATGCGCCGCAAGGCCGACATGAAGAGCTCAGAGTGGATCCAGGCCTACGAGAAGCTCAACGTCAAGGTCGGCCTGGCCTGCGGCCTGCGTGGTCGCGCCCAGATCGGCAAGGGCATGTGGGCCATGCCGGACCTGATGGCCGCCATGCTGGAGCAGAAGATCGCCCACCCCAAGAGCGGCGCCAACACGGCCTGGGTGCCCAGCCCCACCGCCGCCACCCTGCATGCGCTGCACTATCACCGCGTGGACGTGCCGGCCCTGCAGCGCGAAATCGAGGCCCAGGGTTTCAGCGCCGACGAACGCGCCACCCTGCAGACCCAGCTGCTGACCGTACCCGTGGCCGCCGAGCCCAACTGGAGCGCGGCCGAGCGCCAACAGGAGCTGGACAACAACGTGCAGGGCATCCTGGGCTATGTGGTGCGCTGGGTCGAGCAGGGCGTGGGCTGCTCCAAGGTGCCCGACATCCACAACATCGGCCTGATGGAAGACCGCGCCACCCTGCGCATCTCCAGCCAGCACATCGCCAACTGGCTGCTGCACGGCGTGGTGACGGATGCCCAGGTGCGCGAGACCTTTGCGCGCATGGCCGCGGTGGTGGACGGCCAGAACGCCGGCGATCCCGCCTATGCGCCGATGGCGCCGACCCTGGGTACCGCCCGGGTGTCAGCCGCCCACCAGGCGGCGTTGGAGCTGGTATTCAAGGGTGTGGAGCAGCCGAGCGGCTACACCGAGCCCTTGCTGCACGCCTGGCGCCTGAAGGTGAAGGCCGCTGCAGCCTGAGGTTGCCACCCCCTGCCGCGGCCGGGGGCTTCAAGCGGCTTCGCGGCGCTGCTGGCAGGCCACGCAGCGCAACGCGGCTGGCTGAGCCTTGAGCCGTTCGAAGGGAATGGCGGCACCGCAATCAACGCACTCGCCATAGGTGCCAGCGCGCAGGCGCAGCAGCGCCTCGCCGAGCTCGCGCTCCTCCACCATCAACCGGTCGGCACGCTCCAACGCCACCTCACGGTCGCCTTCGTGCTCGCGCGGGGCGTCGGGGTCGTCGCTGAGCAGTTCCGCGGCCTGCGCCACCCGCCCGCCCGCATCGGGCGGGGCTTGGCGCCGCAACTCGCGGTGCATCAGCATCAGCTCAGACTCCAGCTGCGCACGCTGGGCGGGGGTCAGACTCGAATTCATGATGGAACCTCCTGTCTGAGATGGATGCTCTCAAGGGCGGGTGCCGCGCGTGTTGTGCCAGGTCAATGCCCGTGAAGACACCGCACAGCCCAGGCCATCGTTGCCTCAAAGCAACAAAAAGTAGTGGTTGTCATCGCCGGTAGGCGAGTTTTGATAACCGTTGAATGCCAATTGCGCGCGGTTCGTTGCATTTCATTGCGACACGCTTCAGATGCCAAGCGTCATGGCGTTACTCCCGACAGGGGCCCCACCCCGCCGCTCCCAGAATCCCGCCCGCTCGTCGAGGCGCCCATGAGCCGCCCACAGCCTGACCGGAGCACCTCAACCCAGGTGCTCCTTTGTTTTCTTGGAGATCGCATGTTTAAGCACTCGAAGCTGGCGGTTGCCGCCTTGATCGCCATGGGCAGCCTGTCGGCCCTGGCTCAGTCCGATTCGCCGGCCCAACTGGAACGCATCGAAATCACCGGTTCCAGCATCAAGCGCATTGCCAGCGAAGGCGCACTGCCGGTGCAGACCTTGTCGGCCGAGCAAATTCGCGCCACCGGCGCCACCAACGTGGCCGACGTGATCCAGCGCCTGCCTTCGATGCAAGGCTTCCAGGTCGCCGACATCGCCATCGGCACCAACTCGGGCGGCATCTCCACCGCATCGATCCACGACATCGGCGCTTCCTACACCCTGGTGCTGCTGAATGGTCGCCGCATTGCCCCGACGGGCTCGGGCAGCACGATCAACCTGAACGCCATCCCGATGAGTGCCATCGAGCGCATCGAGATCCTGACCGACGGCGCCTCGGCCCTGTACGGTTCGGACGCCATCGCCGGCGTGGTGAACTTCGTGCTCAAGCGCAATGCCAAGGGCGGTGAAATCACCGTGCAGGCTGATGTGCCCACCGAAGGTGGCGGCGAATCGGCCAATGCCAGCATCAGCTACGGGTTCGGCGACATTGCCCAGGACCGCTTCTCGCTCGTGGCCACCTACCGCCGCGACCAGCAAAAGCAGATGAAGTCGGGCGACCGCGAGTTCGCCAAGTCCGCCTACCTGCCCTTCACCTGGGAAGGCAAGAACTACATCTACGACCGCACCAGCACCTTCGCCATCCCGGCGAATGCTTCGGTCACCTTCAACACGCCGGCCGGCAAGACCGCCCTGCCCACCTACGCCTTCAACCCCTACCAGAAGGCCAATGGCGGCAAGTGCGCCGAGAACAACGTCTACAGCCTGAACAACGCGGCCAGCGCCACCTCGGTGGCCGAGAACTGCGCGTTCGACTTCGTCAGCACGATCGACATCTACCCCGAGCAGACGCGTGACGCGTTCTTCCTGTCGGGCCAGTTCAAGGTCACCGACAACGTGCGCCTGTTCAGCGACGCGGCCTACACCCGCCTGGACTTGACCGCCCGGATCGCGCCGAACCCGATCCCGGTGGCCATCCCCACCAGCTCGCCGCTGTACGCCCAGTACGTGCTGCCCTATCTGAATGCCGAGCAGGCCAGCCGCGTGCGCGCTGTCACCGCCAACTACCGTGCGGTTGACTTCGGCACCCGTGATTCCCAGACCCTCACCGACTCCAAGCACGTCGTGCTGGGCGCTGACGCCGACATCGGCAACTGGAGCCTGAGCGGCGCCTTCACCTGGTCGCAGAACTCGATCGACGAGCGCTACATCAACGGCTACTTCAAGGACGCCGAGTTCCGTTCGATGGTCGCGACCAATGCCTTCGACCCGTTCAAGCTGCCGGGTCAGCAGTCGGCTGCCACCAACACCCTGATCGCCAACTCGATCTACAACGGCACCATCCGCACCGCCGACACCACGCTCAAGGCCGCGGACTTCCGCGTCTCTGGCGAGCTGTTCGACCTGCCGGCCGGTCCGGTGGCCCTGGGTGCCGGCGGCGACTTCCGCAACCTGCACTACAAGCAGGATCCGTCCGCTGACGCCCTGGCCGGCAAGATCTACAACTACGCGCCGGTCACTGCCTACGACATGGACCGTGACAGCTATGGCGTGTTCACCGAGCTGCTGGTGCCCGTCACCAAGAGCTTCGAGCTGACCACGGCGCTGCGCTACGACACCATCAAGGCTGTCAACGACGCCGTCAAGAACCGCACCGTGGGCAAGGATGAGAGCGCCAGCACCTACAAGGTCTCGGGTCGCTACCAGTTCAGCAAGGAAGTGCTGGTGCGCGGCTCCTATGGCACGGGCTTCAAGGCCCCCTCGATGCTGGACATCGCCCAGCCCCTGGTGCCCAACGGCGTGACGGCCGCCAGCTATGAGTGCCCGGCCAATCTGCGCAGTGAAAATGCCGACGCCTGCAAGGCCGGCAAGCTGCAGTACAGCCAGCTCAGCGGCGGCAATGAGAACCTGAAGCCCGAGAAGTCCAAGCAGGGCACCTTCGGCGTGCGCTTCGAGCCCACCGCTGAGTTCGGCATCGGCTTCGACTTCTGGCAGGTCAAGATCAAGGACGCCGTTTCGGGTGTGAGCGCCAACCAGGCCTTCGCCGACGCCGCCAAGTACCGCAGCCTGTTCACGCTGTACAAGACCCCGGCCGAGACCCAGAACTTCTGGACCTTCATCAGCTCGTCCACCAACATCGGTCAGACCATCAACCGTGGCATTGACTGGGACGTGGTGTCGCGCTTCAAGACCGATCTGGGCCAGCTGACCTTGGGCGTGACGGGCACTTACATGATCAAGAGCTCGTACACCCGCCCGGGTACGGACAACGATTTCACCGACAGCATGGGCCGCTACGGTGAAAACGCGTCGGTGACCTTCCGCAACATCATGCGCGCCACGGCCAAGCTGGAGTCGGGTGCGTTCAGCAACACCCTGACGCTGAACTACCGTTCGGACTACAAGGACATCACCGCCACCGTGCGTGATGTGGCCACCAACCGCAATGTGCTGCTGTCGGTGGATGTGCCCGAGTACTACACCTGGGACTGGCAGGGCAGCTACCGCTACAGCAAGGCGCTGGAGCTGCGCCTGGGCGTGAAGAACATCGGCAACAAGGCGCCCCCGTTCACCCTGCGTGACTCCTCGGGTCACCAGGTGGGTTACGACCCGCGCTACGCCGATCCGAAGCTGCGCACCGTGCAGTTCACGGGCACCTACAAGTTCTGATCGAACGGTCAGCGCACTCCCAAAAGGCCGGCTCTGCCGGCCTTTTTTCTTGTGCACAGCGCGACGGCCTGACGCCTTCGGTCGGCATGCAGCTCGCTCGAAGTTGGCCGCGTGGGCGGCGCCCTCCTTCTGGCTCCCCCTGCGAGAGAATGCCGCCCTTCCACCCTGCACCCCGCCCAGCGTGAACGACTCCGCCCTTGACGTCCTGGTGATTGGCGCCGGCCCTGCCGGCAGCGCCGCGGCGCGCAGCCTGGCCCTGGCGGGCTTGCGGGTGGAACTGGTGGATGCGCAGCCGATTGGGCGCGACAAGGTCTGCGGCGATGGCCTGATCCCCGACGCCCACCAGGCCCTGGCCCGGTTGGGTCTGCTGGACGCGGTGATGGCGCGTGCACAAAGGGCCCAGGCCGTGGGCTGCATCGGCCCGCGCGGCGGCCGCATCGATGTGCCCGGCGCCCTGGCCGTGCTGCCACGCCAGCAGCTTGACGAGCTGATGGCCTCGTCCGCCCTCGAAGCCGGCGCCCAGTTCCAGCAGGCGCGCTTCGAGGAGCCGCTGCTCGACCCGCACGGCCACGTGGTGGGCGCGCGCCTGCGCCAGGGCGATCGGCCCCTGGAGTTGCGTGCGCGCTGGACCCTGCTGGCCACCGGCGCCCAGCCCAAGGCTTTGCAGGCTGCCGGCCTGTGCACCCGCCACACGCCCAGCGGCGTGGCCCTGCGCGGCTACGTGCGGGCACCCAGCCTGGTGGGGCAGATCCGCGCGCTCGAGGTGGTGTGGAACCAGGCCGTGCGGCCTGGCTATGGCTGGATCTTTCCGGCCCCGGGCGGCGTCTTCAACATCGGTGTCGGCGTCACCGATTCCCACTCCGCCTTGAATGGCAAGGGCAGCAAGAAGGACCTCAATCTGCGCGCCATCTTCGACGCCTTTGTCGCCGCCTATGCGCCGGCCCAGCGCCTGCTGGCCGAAGGCGAGTGGGTCGGCGAGCTGAAAGGGGCGCCGCTGCGCTGCTCACTGAGCGGCGCCCAGTTCAGCCGCCCCGGCTTGATGGTGGTGGGCGAAGCCGCGGGCTCGACCTACTCTTTCACGGGCGAAGGCATCGGCAAGGCCATGCAGACAGCCCTGCTGGCGGCTGACGCCATCATGGCCAACCATGCGGAAGAAGCCGCCACGCGCACCCAGTACGAAGCCGGCCTGGCCGCGCTGGCGCCGCGCTACCGGCTCTACGAGCGTGCCAACCGCGTCAACGCCTTCCCTTGGCTGGCCGACCTGCTGATCTGGCGTGCCCAGCGCAGCCCGCGCCTGCTGCGGCGCATGAGCGGCGTACTGGAAGAGACCAGCAACCCGGGCCACCTCGTCAGTTTCAAGGGCTTCGCCCGGCTGTTCCTGGAGTAAGCCCGATGTGCCAGCTGATGGGCATGAACGCCAACGTCCCGACGGACGTGATGTTCAGCTTCGCCGGCCTTGCGCAGCGCGCCGAGGAGCACAAGGACGGCTTCGGCATTGCCTTCTTCGAGGACAAGGGCCTGCGCCTGTTCGTCGACCCCGCCAGTGCCCGCCACTCGGTGCTGGCCGAAGCCGTTCAGCGCTATCCCATCCACTCCGAAGTGGTGATTGCCCACATCCGCAAGGCCACCCAGGGCCGCGTGGCACTGGAGAACACCCACCCCTTCCAGCGCGAGCTCTGGGGCCGCTACTGGGTGGCGGCGCACAACGGCAATCTGGTCGACTACCACCCCCATTTGCACGGTGCCTTCCGCCCCGTGGGCGACACCGACAGCGAGCGTGCCTTCTGCTGGCTGATGCAGGAACTGGCCAAGGCCCATTGCCGTGTGCCATCCGTGGCCGAGCTGACACTGACCCTGCGCGAGCTGCTGCCCCAAGTGGCCGCTTTCGGCACGCTCAACCTGCTGCTCTCCAACGGCCAGGCGCTGTGGGCGCATTGCTCCACCCACCTGCACCTGCTCGAACGCCGTCACCCCTTCGGCCCCACCCATCTGGCCGACGCGGACCTCAGCGTGGACTTTGCCGCCCACACGCGCGAAACGGACCGCGTGGCCCTGCTGGCCACCCAGCCGTTGACACGCGACGAGCCCTGGCGGGCGCTGCGGCCGGGCGAGCTGGTGGTGCTGCAGGGCGGGGTGCGCGTCGCGTGAGCAGCGCTCCGTTCAAGCGCGCATCGCCACCATCCACGCGCCCGGCCGCACCGTTCACCCGCACCGCCCTGGGCGCTGCTGCGGCGACTTCCTAGAGTCGCCGCCATGAACCCGACATCCCACTCTCGTTCGCTTTCCGAAGGCAATCGGCTGCAGCGTGCCTACCACCGCTGGGCGCTGCCGCATTACGCCCGCATGGCGCCGGACCTGCGCGAACAGGTCGAAGCCATCGATCGCCACCTCTACAGCCGGCAGGGCATCGGCACCTGGCTGGGCGTCACGGGCGCGCTCACCGGCACCGTGCTGGGCCTGCATGCCATCGGCATGCCCTGGGCCATGGCCGGCCTGCTCGCGCTGCTGGGCTGGGGGCTGCTGCTGGCCACGGGGCTGAACCTGTGGCTGCAGCCGGACAAGATCTCCAAAGCCTTTGGTTCGGTGCGTCGGATGGGTCTGATGCTGCTCTTGGCGCTATCCGGGGCCCTGGTCGGCAGCGTGTTCGGCCACGCCCTTAAGCGGGGCCATTTCGATTGGGCCGAGTACCAGCTCTGGTTCGCCAACAAGCTGGCCAGCTTCATTCCGGGCTTGGCCGTGGGCATGCTCGGTGCGTTCCTGGTGCTGTGGAGCGTGGCGCGCGTGCGCAGCGGCGTGCTCCAGGGACAGCGCGACCGCGCCCGGCTTGAGGCCGAACGCGACACCGCGGCCGCCCAGGCCCGCCAGGCCGAGTTGCGCCTGCTGCAGGCGCAGATCCACCCGCACTTCGTCTTCAACACCCTGGCCGCGCTGCAGCATTGGGTGGACAAGGGTGACGCCCGCGCCGGCCCGCTGCTGCGCGAACTGACCGGCTTCCTGCGTCGCTCCACCGAGATGCTGGGCCGCCCGCTGGTGCCGCTGGGCGAGGAACTGGCCAGCGTGCGCCACTACCTGTCGATCATGCAGGCCCGCTGGGGTGCAAGGCTGCGCTACGAGCTGACGCTCGAACCCACGCTGGACGCCGAGCCCATCCCCCCGGGCCTGCTGCTGACCCTGGTGGAGAACGCCATCGAGCATGGCCTGGCGCCGCGCCTGGACGGCGGCTGCATCCAGGTCTGCAGCCGGCGCCTGCACGATGGCTGGTGCCTGGTGGTGGCGGACGACGGGGCCGGACTGCCCGCCGCTTGGCGGGAAGGCGTGGGCCTGAGCAATGTGCGCCAGCGCCTGGCCCATCATTTCGGGCCACGCGCCCAACTGCATGTGACGGCGGCCCAGCCCGGCTGCCGCGCCGAACTCAAGGTGACGCCATGAACATCCTGATTGCCGACGACGAAGATGCTCCGCGCGAACAGCTGGCCGAGGCGCTCGCCCGGGCCTGGCCCGAGGCCCGCATCGTGGCCAGCGCCCGCCACGGCGCCGACGCCTGGGACCAATGGCTGGAACACGAGCCCGACGTCTGCTTTCTCGACATCCGCATGCCTGGGCTGACGGGCATCGAGGTCGCCCAGCGCATCAATGGGCGTACGCCGGTGGTCTTCGTCACCGCCTATGGCGACCATGCGCTCGCGGCCTTTGATGCCGGCGCGGTGGACTATCTGCTCAAGCCCCTCGACCCGGAGCGCCTGGCGCAAGCGGTGACACGCCTGAAGCAGCGCCAGCAGCAGCCCGCCCCCGCGGCCCATGCCGAAGCCCTGCAAGGCCTGCTGGCCCGGCTGGCCCAGGATCTGCACCGCCCCCCGCTACCCGAGCACATCCAAGCCAGCGTGGGCAAAGAGGTGCGCCTGATCCGCCTGGCCGATGTCATCTACTTCGAGGCCGACACGCGCTACACCCGGGTGGTCTACCAGCACGAGGGCGAGGATGCCGACGCCTTGATCCGCACACCGCTGAAAGACCTGCTGGTGCAGCTGGATCCACGCGAGTTCACCCAGGTGCACCGCTCGGTCATCGTACGCAGCACGGCCATGGCCAGCGCGGTCCGTGAGGACAGCGGCAGCATGCATCTGCGCCTGCATGGCCGCGCTGAAAAGCTGCCGGTCTCGCGCCAGTTCCAGGCCCTGTTCAAGGGCCAGTGATACACGGCGGCCCGCCGTTCATGCGGGCCGGCCGTGCACTCGCCGCGCCGGCAGCGGCCGCAGCGGCCCCGCTGCCTAGACTGCCAGCCATGAACCCACCCGCCAAACCCTGGTACCGCGACTGGACCCAATGGGTCTGCCCCGGCCCCAGCCGCGTCTTCACGGCAGCCGAGCTCGCCCGGGGCGGTCAACAACCCTGGCCGCCCGGGATTGATGGGTACGTCTACGCCAACGTGCTGGTGCTGGCACTCCTCAACGTCGGCCGCATGCCGCCCTGGGCGCTGCCGCTGGGCTTGTGCGTGGTGCTGGCCCTGTGCTGGGCGGCGCTGCGCATGGCGCGGGCCATCTGGGTACAACCCACGCGCAAGCGCCTGAACCTGGGCATCGCCGCGGCGGCCTTCAGCTTCGGCCTGGGCGGCTTTGCCTTGATGAAAGCGCTGGGGCGCGACCACGCGATCCTGCCCTTCATGGCCCTGCTGGCGATGTTCGTGCTGGCCACTTCGTCCTGGTGGTTCCTGAGCCTCTACCGCTCGCAACAGATCGAGGCCCGGCTGCAGGAACTGGATGCACAAGACGAGCAGCTGCGCCTGAGCCGCCGCCTGGCCACCGCGCAAATCCACCCGCACTTCATCTTCAATACCCTGGCCTCGCTGACGCAGTGGGTCGAGACCCAGGATCCGCGCGCCGCCGCGCTGCTGCAGGACTTCAATGCCTACCTGCGCGCCACGCTGCCGATGTTCGAGCGCGAGGCGCAGACCTTGCGCGAAGAGCTGGAACTGGTGCGCCGCTACCTCGCCATCATGCAGGCGCGGCTGGGCGAGCGCCTGGCCTGGACGCTGGACCACGACCCTGCGCTGGACGAACTGCCTCTGCCCCCCGGCAGCCTGCTGACCCTGGTGGAGAACGCCATCACCCATGGCATCGAGCCCGCACTGCGCGGCGGCCGCATCGAGATCCAGACCCGCCGCCTGGCCGATGGCCGGGCGGAACTGAGCGTACGCGACAACGGCGAAGGTCCGCCCGAAGATGCCCAGGAAGGCCTGGGCCTGAGCAACACCCGCGCCCGCTTGCAGGCCCTGGCCGGCCCGCTGGCCGAGCTGCGGCTCGACCCCCTGCAACCCCAGGGCTGCGAAGCCCGCATGCGGATGCCCACGCCATGAACCCCGCAGCTCGCCTGCTGATTGCCGACGACGAACAAGCCCCGCGCGAGCACCTGCGCCGCCTGCTGGCCCAGCAGTGGCCTCAGGCCGAGCTGGTAGCCGAATGCGCCAATGGCGTGGACGCCTGGGACGAGGCCCTGGCGCAGGAGCCCAGCGTCTGCTTCCTGGACATCCGCATGCCCGGCCTGACCGGCCTGCAGGTGGCGCAGCGCCTGGGCCAGCTGTCCCAGCCCCCGCAGGTGGTGTTCGTCACCGCCTACAACGACCATGCCCTGGCTGCCTTTGAGGCCGGTGCACTCGACTACCTGGTCAAGCCGCTGGATGCAGAGCGCCTGCAGCGCACCCTGCTCAGGGTGCAGCAGCGCCTGCAGTGGGCCGCCCCGGCACCGGATCTGCAGGCCCTGCTGCAGCAACTGCTGCCAAGGCGCGGGGCGCCGCGGCCCATCCAGGCCAGCGTGGGCAAGGAGGTGCGGCTGATCCCGCCGGATGAGGTCGTCTACTTTGAAAGCGATGCGCGCTACACCCGCGTCGTCACCGCCGATACCGAGGCCCTGATTCGCACGCCCCTGAAGGAGCTCATCGCCAGCCTGGATCCCGACCAGTTCTGGCAGGTGCACCGCTCGATCCTGGTGAACAGCCGCTGCATTGCCAGCGCCCTGCGCGTGGACGAGAACAACATGCTGCTCAGTCTGCGCGGCCGCAATGAAAAACTGCCGGTCTCCCGGCAGTTTCAGGCGCTGTTCAAGGGGCAGTAGGCGCCCCTGGCCCTCAGCGGCGACGTGCGGCCGCCAGGCCCAGCAGCCCCAGCAAGCCCAGCATTAGGCCGCCCGGTTCGGGCACCTTGCTTCCACCACCGCCAGGGTTGCCGCCGGGCGGCGGCGGGAAGGGGTCGCCCTCCGGCTTGGGCGGATCCTTCGGGTCGAAGGGGGGCGGCGGAGGCAGCGGATCCGGATCCGGACCCAACGGCGGCGGCGGGGGTGGGGGCGGGTTGCCGCCAGGAGGCGTACCACCGCCAGGGGGCGTGCCACCACCCGGAGGCGTGCCACCGCCAGGGGGCGTGCCACCACCCGGAGGCGTGCCACCACCCGGAGGCGTGCCACCACCCGGAGGCGTGCCACCACCCGGAGGCGTGCCACCACCCGGAGGCGTGCCACCACCCGGAGGCGTGCCACCACCCGGAGGCGTGCCACCAC
>JBDHSJ010000008.1:0-44319 GCA_039808065.1 Burkholderiaceae bacterium
GAGGCGTGCCACCACCCGGAGGCGTGCCACCACCCGGAGGCGTGCCACCACCCGGAGGCGTGCCACCACCCGGAGGCGTGCCACCACCCGGAGGCGTGCCACCACCCGGAGGCGTGCCACCGCCAGGGGGCGTGCCACCACCCGGAGGCGTGCCACCACCCGGAGGCGTGCCACCGCCAGGGGGCGTGCCACCACCCGGAGGCGTGCCACCACCCGGAGGCGTGCCACCACCCGGAGGCGTGCCACCACCCGGAGGCGTGCCACCGCCAGGGGGCGTGCCACCACCCGGAGGCGTGTCGGGTGAATCCGGCGTGTCAGGCTGCAAGGGTGGCAAGGGCTCGGGCGTGGGCGGCACGGGCGGGTTGGGCAGCAGCGTCGGCGGCTGGGGGAGTTCTGGCGGTACCGGCCCCGGCGTGGGCGTCCCAGGCGGCACCGGCTCGGGAGTGGGCTGCGCTTGCGAAGGCAGGCGGCTCGGTAGGTCTGTCTGCGGCCAGAAAGTCGGCAAGCCGGGCATTCCCGGCTGCGCAGGACTGCTGGGGTCGCTGAGTTGATTGAAGCTCGGGCTGGCAGGCACGAAGCCGCTGGGGCGGCTGTGCGGGCCCAATTCAGACCCTTCAGGCGCACCAGCCAGGCTGTCGAAACTGGCACCCGCCAGCGGCTGATCACCGCCCGCACCCGGGGCTTCGAATTCGAGCGGTGCGTCGCCGTCCATTGCGGCGGCCAGCACCATCGGTTCTTCCTCTGCGGCACCCGCAATGGGTTCCAGTTGGTTACGCACAATGCGGCTGAGGTTGCGACACACGGTCGGCACGATCAAACAATGGCCGTCCTGGCAGTACACCAGGCCGCGTTCCTGGTGGGTGTCACTCCAGCGCTGGCGACTGACGGTCTTGCAGACCTGCCCACTGCCAAAGTGCATGTCGCTGATGTCGGCGTTGTAGGTCGACTTGCCCAGGATGGCGCCGCGCGTGATCAGTGCGATCTCGTCGTACTCGCGCTTGGCCATGCGCGCCTTCAGCTTGGCTCGAGTGTCTTGCGGGATGTCCCGGTAACGGTCCACGGCCGCGATCAGGTCCCCCGTGAAGGGATTGGCCCCTGGGCGATTCCAAGAGCAGTGCGGGAGTGTGGCGGTGGAGGTGCTGGCAGCAAGTGCCAGCGCGGCAAGGAGGGACATGGTGGCGGTGCGCGCGCCCCCGATTGGGGGCAGTGGGGCCGGACTCTAGGAGCCGACCCTCGCGCGAGCCGGGAACAAAGTCACACCTGCACACACTTCTCGACAATCTGCCACCTGATCACGGGGGGCGCCCCGACGCGTCTGGCGGGAGAAGCGGCAAAAAAAAAGCCCGGCAGTTGCCGGGCGTTTCAGCGTACCGGCCCGAGGGCCGGCAGGCGTCACTTCAAGTGGCTGCTGATCAGCTTGGTCATTTCGAACATATCGGCCTTGGCCTTGCCGAAGATTTCTTTCAGCTTGGCATCGGCCACGATGACGCGCTTCTGCACGGCATCTTGCAGCTTGTTCTTCTTGATGTACTCCCACACCTTCTTGGTGATCTCGGTGCGGGGCAGCGGCTTGTCACCCACGATGGCCGCCAGCGCAGCGCTGGGAGTCAGCGCCTTCATGAAGGCCGCATTGGGCGTGCGCTTCTTAGCCGGTGCAGCGGCCTTCTTGGCCGGAGCGGCGGCCTTCTTAGCGGGTGCAGCCTTCTTGGCCGGGGCCGCCTTCTTTGCGGGAGCGGCGGCCTTCTTGGCCGGAGCCGCCTTCTTCGCGGGCGCGGCCTTCTTGGCCGGGGCCGCCTTCTTCGCAGTTGCCATGTAATTCTCTCCGTGCGTTGAGGGGATTGCCGGGCCGGGTGAAGGTCGTTGATTCGCCTTCAAATTCTCTCTAGCACCGAGCGGCCGCAATCGTACTGCGCGCCCCTATGAAATTGAAAGGCTTTCATAGGGAAATGATGCTCAGAAACCCTTGGATGTCTGCGCGAAGTCAATCGGGTCGTCATCGCACTGGCAACTTCGGGGCAGTGCGCACGCTCAGCACCATGGTCACAGCCAAGATGCCCACCACCACGCCGAGCGACGCCACGACCGGGATCTTGATCAGATCGATCAGCATCATCTTGGTGCCAATGAAGGCAAGGATCACCGCCAAGCCATAGCTCAGCAGATGGAACTTGGCAGCCACGGAGGCAAGCAGGAAGTACATCGCCCGCAGGCCCAGGATGGCGAACACATTGCTGGTCAGCACGATGAAGGGGTCGGTAGTGATGGCGAAGATGGCCGGGATCGAATCAACCGCAAAGATCACATCGGTCAGGCCGACCAGGCAGATCACCATCAGCAGCGGCGTGGCGATGCGCTTACCGTCCTGCACGGTGAAGAACCTCTCGCCATCGAATCCCTTGCTCACCGGCAGGATGCGACGCAGCAGCTTCAATGCCGGGTTGTTCTCCAAGTCGGGTTCCTGGCCCGCGGCCCACCACATCTTGATGCCCGTGAGTAGCAGGAAGGCGCCGAACACATACAGGATCCAGTGGAACTGCTGCAGCAGCCAGCCACCCGCCAGGATCATGATGGTGCGCAGCACGATGGCCCCAATGATGCCGATCATCAGCACCCGCTTCTGGTAGGCCGCCGGCACCGCGAAGTAGGTAAAGATCATCAGAAAGACAAAGATGTTGTCCACCGCCAGCGACTTCTCGATCAAGTAGCCGGTGAGGAACTCCAAAGCCTTGGTGTTGGCCAGCGCCACATCACCGGTGGTGTCCTTCACCGCCCACCAAAACAGACCGTTGAAGGCGAAGGAGACCGCCACCCAGACGATCGACCAGTTCAAGGCTTCTTTGACACCCACCTCGTGGGCGCCTTGCTTCTTCAGAACAACGAAGTCGATGAACAGCGCGACCAGCACGGTCGCCACGAAGAATCCCCAAAGCCACAGGGGCGCAACGGTTTGCATGTGTTACTCCGACAAGACCAGAAGCCGGCCCATGGGGGCCGGAACGTTTCGAAAGGTCTTGCGGGGACGGTGGCGAACCACCGGCTGCGCGTCCCGGGCCTGCCACCGACAGACCGTACTGACGGGATCACGCCGTGTCGACATTGCACCGACACGTGGCTACTCCCCTCTCGAAGGACCCGATTGTGCCAAGGCCGCCATTGCCCACAAAGTGCGGCGGGCTATGCTCACACGATGAACTGGTTGCTGCGTTGGATCTTGCTCGCCGCCGCCCTGCTGGGAGTGGCCCATCTTTACCCTGGTGTGCAGGTTGGCAGCTTCGGCAGTGCACTGCTCGCGGCAGCCGTGCTGGGCCTGTTCAACGCCTTGTTGCGCCCGCTCCTGGTGCTCTTGACCCTGCCCGTGACCTTGCTCACGCTGGGCCTGTTCCTGTTCGTCATCAACGCCGCGCTCTTCTGGTCTGCCGCAGCCGTGTTGGATGGGTTTGCGGTTCAGGGTTTCGGCGCAGCTTTGATCGGATCGCTGATCTACAGCCTGCTTGGATTGCTGATCGACCTGCTGCTCTCCAAGCGCAGCTGAATCACTCCGCCTCGGGCGGCACGCCCCGCGGGTAGACCTCGCGCAGGAACTGGCGGCGCTCGTACAGCAGGGCACGCAGGCGGGCATCGATGACCGACACCTCAATCGGGTCAGCGCCGGGGCCGCGGGACTGCCGCAGGGCCGCGCGCAAGCGGTCGATGGCGCCGACCGTGTCGCCGCGCGCGGCATGCGACTCCGCATGAGCGCGCAGCGCACGTAGCGGCTGTCCCTGCAGCTCCCACAGCCGCGCCGCGCGCGCCCAGGCGCCGGCATCGCGAGGTTGCAGCGCCAGATGGGTCTGCAAGGCCTCAAGGGCCGCGATCCGTTGCTCGGTCGGTGCGCCAGCGGCGCCTGCGGCCTGGGCACGCAGTTTCAGCAGCACCGGGTCGCGCTCGGTCACCCAGGGCTGCAGCAGCGCCAGCGCGGCCGCGCCGTCATCGGTCAGCGCCGCGCCTTCGGCTTGCAGCAACACAAGCAGGCGTTCCGCGCCTGCACGTTCAGCCGCCGGCAAGTCGGCCAAGCTGCGCCGTGCCGCCTGCACGGCGGCGTCGCCGCGGGCTCGTTGGCGCAGCTTGTAGGCTGCCAGCGCCGCGCTGTAGCGTGCTGCCAATTGCGGCAGCACGCCGGACTCACGCCCGCCGGCATCCAGCGAGGCAGCCTGTTGCAGCGCCTCAGCACGCTCATCCATCAACACGCGGGCGCGGGCCGCCATCAGGGCGTGCTCAGCCAGCCCCTCTGGCTGCGCAGTGCTGGCCTCCATGCTGACGCGCTGGCGTGCCTCGCCCACCCGCTCGCTGTTCAGCGGGTGAGTGCGCAGATAGGGGAAAGCGCCCGAGTCCATCAGGCGCGTGGCCTGGTCCAGCCGCTCGAACATGCGCACCATGCCCTGAGGCACATAGCCCGCACCGCTGAGCACCGCGTGCCCCACGCGGTCGGCCTCTCGCTCCATGTCGCGCGAGAACGAGAGCCTCTGCCGCTGCGCCTCGGTCTGCGCAGCAGACATCACGCCCAGTCCGACCTCCGTATTGCCTGTCTTCGCCGCCGCCAGCACACCGAGCAAGGTGCCCAGGATGGTGATGGCGGTGTTCTTGCCCTCGCCCGCGATGCCCCGGGCGATATGGCGCTGCGTAACGTGCGACAACTCGTGCGCCATCACGGAAGCCAACTCGTCGCGCTGGCTCGTCATCGCGATCAGGCCGAGATTGAAGACGAAGTAGCCGCCCGGCCAGGCCGAGGCATTGATGACCCGCTCGCGCACCAGCAAGGTCTCCCAGGCGAAGCGCTCCCACAGTTCGTCGCTGATATGGCCTTGCTGCCGCGCGGACTGAATCAGCGGCTGCCAGAGCCGCTCCACATAGTCCTGCAGCAGCGGGTCGTCCAGCACCGAAGGATCCGAGCGCGCCTGCGACATGATCCAGTCGCCATAACGGCGCTCCTCACCCAGTCCGACCTGTTCCGACACCGAGTCACCGAGCGTTGGGAGCTGAATGGCCTGACTGCGAGGCGCCTCGGCATGGCCATTCAGGCTCAGCAGACTCAGGGCAAGGGCCAGCGGACGCAGGCTTGGCGGCAGGGGAACAGATCTCATGGCGGCAGCAACGCAGGCGCGACCGAAGCGGCCGACGCGACCGTCCTATCATCGCCGCCCCTTGTTGCTGTCACATTTCTCCCACCATGAGCAATCCGCTGACGCACTTTGATGCCCAGGGCCAGGCCCATATGGTGGATGTGGCTGGCAAGGAAGCCACACACCGGGTAGCCAGAGCCACCGGAGTGATTCGGATGCAGCCCGCCACGTTTGCGCTCATCGAGCAAGGCCGGTCCGCCAAGGGCGACGTGCTGGGCGTGGCGCGCATTGCCGCCATCCAGGCTGCGAAGCGCTGTGCCGATTTGGTGCCTCTTTGCCACCCGCTGCCGCTGACGCGAGTCGCCGTCGAGTTTGAGCTGGATGCGGCGGCGAACCTGGTGCGATGCAGCGCACAAGTCGAGACCGTTGGCCGCACAGGGGTTGAGATGGAAGCGCTGTGCGCGGTCCAGATCGGGTTGTTGACGATCTATGACATGTGCAAGGCGGCTGATCGTGGAATGGTGATCGATGCCGTTCGGGTGGTCGAGAAGCGTGGGGGGAAGACAGGGACTTGGCAGATCGAATTACGTGCGGATGAGTGACCAATAACATGCATGCAATTTCGGCCCTCAGTCTTCCAGAGTCCAATCTGCGCCAACACCCCGCAGACCTTTACTGAATCGCAATCGCAAGAGCAACCCACAGCGACCTTAGAAGACCTTGTGCCAGCAAAAACTCGTCAATTGCTGCGATTTGTTTTGGTCGGCGGATTCAATACCTGCCTTGGGTACACACTGTATTCGCTCCTCCTCCTAACTGGTCTTGGTGTCGCTCTATCCAACCTTGTGGGGCTTTGCTTGAGCCTGGCTTTTGGATTTAGTCTACAAGGTCGGTTTGTTTTTGGCGAGAGGAGCCTTTCTAGGCTACCAATCTACATAGCAGTCTGGATTTTCATATATGTAGTCCACACGGTATTGCTATACGCATTTATATCTTTCGGAACTTCTGCGCATCTCGCCGGAGCGATCGCTGCGCCGCCGATCGCAATTCTTTCCTATCTGGTCCAAAAGAGATTTGTATTTAACTGCCGACAACCCGGGCCCCAATAGATCGTAGGCCCGGAATGGCCGACCCTGAACAACCTGACGACCGCCGCGTTTTAATCGGGCGCGGCGCCCGCTGCACGGGACAATACCAATTGAGTGGTTTGAAAGAAAACAACCCGATGGCTTTCGCACTCATGCAAATCTGA
This sequence comes from Burkholderiaceae bacterium, assembly GCA_039808065.1. Lineage (GTDB taxonomy): Bacteria > Pseudomonadota > Gammaproteobacteria > Burkholderiales > Burkholderiaceae_C > Inhella. The sequence continues at coordinate 6,352 of JBDHSJ010000008.1, forward strand.
CCCGGGGACTCGATGCGCGCCAAGCCTACTGCCGACTCTCACGACCAAGACTTATTTCAGCTGGAACTCTTCAACTGACCTTGCCCCACGAACCTGGAATTCACGCCCCTGACCACAAGGGTTAGAAGGAGCAGTGAATGACAGACAAGCAGGTGCGCGGGAAGTGCACGCAGGAACTCCAGTTGGAGGCCGTCCGGCAGGTCAGTCAAACTGGGGCAGTTCAAGCTTGATCCGCCAGGCCATACATCCGCGCAGGGGCTCACGGCACGATCAGTTTACAGAACGAATATGCCCACCCCGAGCCCGGCAGCTAACCCTTATTCCCCAAATAACCCAGGCAGTATAGCCAGGATATAAACCTTGCCATTCTACCGGACCAGAAGCGACTAAACATTGCCAAGTCCTCTTGGCTCCGAACCCTATTTGCAATAAGGGCGGTCGTTGCGCTATCAGCATGTATCCGGTGGGACACCAGATTCTCCCGCACGTAAGCGATTGCCCCCTGCAGCCGGGTGATGCGCTCCCAAGCATCCCAGTCAAGATTTGATTTCAAGCGCTCGTCAAAGCTGAAACCATCGATTCTTTCACGCCGGAACACGACTCCTGGACAGCAGACTGGATTTCCAAATGCAAGCAGTGGGCGCCGAGCGAGTCGTGTCGAGCGCACGGAACCAAATCCAAACGCCAGGAAATGAAGTGTTCTCTTCACCGCCAAATTCAATCCGAAAAATCTAATCCCCTCTGAGGTCAACTCCGAACTACCACACAAGCCGATGATAGCGTCCGGGTGACGCTCCATACACTCAACCATACGCATTGAATACTCGGGGCTGTACAAATCATCTTGGTGGCAGACGGTAACGTACCGCGCACGTGATTTTCTGAGCGCATGGTTCCAATTCGCTGCCATGGAAGTGGCCGTGGGATCCAACTCGATCAGCAGACCATAATCCGCGGCAATACTAGCCATTCTCTCAGTAATCTTGGCAGTACATATAACCACCCTGCATCGCGCCGCTTTTTGCCGAACAAGCGATTCAACACAGGCCAGAAAATAGGGATTGTCGCCATGTGCGCAAACCATCAAGTCGTGGACAAAATCATCATTAATGCGCACCGATGTCACCGGACATGATCCCCATCGAAAAACCGGAACAACCACCCAAATTAATCAATACACGCTAGCTTACGAAGCTCGAGAATTATATAGACCCTAATACACCGCGTCCATACCAGCGCTTTCACATGCTCCAACGCCGCCCGGGCATTGCACCCATTTAATACCGATTCGCTTCCGATTGCGCCCTAGGGACCAGCCTAATGTACTCAAGGAGAAATGCAGTGATGGCAATTTGCATGCCCGCAAGCATCAAGGCAGCAGCGGGTATAGCCAGCCGCATGACAACCTTTGGGTCTATGGAGCTAAAAGCCTCACCCGACCAAAGCTGTAAGCTTCGGATGGCCAACAGCATGCCACCAAGAGCAAGCGCGGAACCAATAAGCAATCCGCGCTCTAGACTAATCCTCTGAAAAACACTAAGAAATCTCGGAAGAGCCGGCAAAATACCGATCGCAACTGCATGAACAAAAGAAATTCCTGCAAATAGAACCATTTGCAAGCCCAGGCAAGCCGCTATGGCCGCGTAAAGCAGCGTATGCACGTCCAAAGTAAGCACTCCCAAGGGGAGTGGCCCACTGAGTAATGGCAAGCCCAATGTCAAGCCCAATGTGAACAGGCACAAGCCAGGCCATAGAAAGAGCCAAGCCGGAGCATGAATCAGCAGGAAGCGCAAATGCCGCCAACCGTCACGCCAACTCCGCAAGTGCGGCGGGCGGTCCCGTCCATCTGGCGCAAGGGTTGTGGGCACTTCAGAGATTCGGAGGCCATTCACCGTTGCCTTCACAACCATCTCGCTTGCAAACTCCATTCCAGAACTCTGGAGATCCAGACCCAAAATGGCCTCGCGGTTGAATCCTCGCAAGCCGCAGTGGAAGTCCCGAACCGGACTCTTGAAAAACAGCCTCCCGATGAAACTCAGGACCGGATTCCCAAGATATCGATGCAACGGCGGCATTGCACCGGCTTCAATCCCGCCAGAGAATCGGTTCCCCATCACCAAATCGCAACCACCTCGTAAACTCGCCAGAAAATCATCAAGACGGAAGAAGTCATAACTATCGTCGCTATCGCCCATTATGACGAAGCGCCCCTTGGCGGCCCTGATGCCCGCCAACAGGGCGGCTCCATAGCCCCGATCGGACACTGCTATTACCCTTGCGCCCGCCGCTAGCGCCAACTGAACCGAATCATCGGTCGAGCCGTTGTCAGCTATGAGCACTTCTCCGTCCACCTGCGCGCGAGAAAGGAAGCCACGCGCCTTCCGAATGCAGGTCTCCAGCGTCTTAGCCTCGTTGAGGCACGGCATGAGTATGGTCAGTTCGGTCATGGCCGCAGGCCTCGCTGCTGCCGCTCTAGTCGCCGCCAAGCCTCACAGGCATCTCGCCCAAGGCCCTCTGCCACATCTTCCGGGCTGCCGAGCCATTCCCGGTTCATGCTTCTGTGGTGACTCAGCGAAACACCATTTCCTCGCAGTATCGTAACAACAACTTCAGAATTCAGATACATAACCTGGGCAGACTCGCCATCGCTATCCATAGCAAGCGGGACAGGGCTGAATACTTTTGGGCACTGTGCCTGGATGCGCTCAAAAGCCCTTCTTGCCGTCTCCTCAAACACCGTAGAAGAAGGTCTTGGAGCCGCAATTACAGCGCAACTCGCCCAAGAGCGATAGACCACGTTATGGTCCAGCATTCGCTTTAAACGAATGACTTGGCAGTCTTTGTAGTTGACGCGAATACCAAACCTACTAATCAGATGATCGAGCCGAGCCCGTCCCTCGACCACTTCGTCGTTGTCGCCGCTCAGCAAATGCGCACTGGCGAAAAGCAGCCTTGTTTTGCCCTGCCATTCTGTCATCAGCGACTTCAAGTCATTCGCCAGTGGGCCAGAGTTGGGCATCGACATCTGCCCAACCAAATTCACCATTCGCCCCTCGGGATGAAACTCCAGGGCCAGGGCGGCAGCTGTTTGCGTACCAATTGAAAGATGCAGGGCTGCCTGATCTTTCAGCGGCGCTGGAACTTCAAAGGGCAAGTAGGAATCATCGCTCCAATTCTCAGCGTTTAGTCGCCGATCACCCCCCACTCCGTAGTAGAGACAGTTAACCAATAACAACGCACCCAACAGCATGCGCGCGATAGTTGGCTTCGCCAATATATCCACGCATCGGACGGCAAGCAGACCAACGAGCATGAGCCCGGCGATGCCATATCTCGAGTTTCCGCTGGTAGCCATTACCAATACATAGCTCGTCAGCGTAAATGCAAGCAGTTGAAAGTCAGTTCGGCGCAAGCATTCCAACGGATGGAAATGGGGCATCCGACCAACCGCGCCGCGCGCAAGCCCTGTCATACACAGCACGAGCAGTAGGATTACGAGCGCAGCTGGGCGAATGTCAGGCACTAAGCCCTCGACATTTGTCCCACCCACGAACTGCGCCATGTCAAAAGGACGCCAGATCCAATCAGCCCATGTTTCAGGCATGAAACGGGTTGCCACCAGCGCTTGCTCGGGTGCGTATGGCGATTTAAAGATCTGGTTGAACAATGGAAATACAGGATTCCCGAATCTCGACCATAGCCACCAAGCCCAAGGCCCCCAAAATACCGCAGCGGATCCGGCAAACCCAAAGAAGAATGGCAAAAAGTTGCGCCAACTGAGTTGCTTCAAGCTTATCCGCCAAACGGAAAGCAGAACCAAGAGAACTGCGAAAACTCCATTGGTCGGCTTGATCGCAACAGCAAAACCCAGCGCTCCTCCCGCAAGCAGCCGCATACGTTTTGAAGCGTCTGCCGAGATGAGAATTGCCAGCGAGAATAATATCAATGCGCTGGCTATTGGATCAATCGAGGAGGTGCCAACGAGATACAGGAATATCGGCGTCGCGCCAGCCAGCGATATCGCCAGAATGCGGTAGCTTTGTGCCTTAGGGTGCTCACCCCAAATTTGCGTCGCCAATTTGTGCAAAGGAAACAAGACCAAGGCATGCATTCCCGTCATCACAACCCCAACAACCCAACTTGGCACGGGAAGCGTGAGCAGACCGTACAAGGGCACATAGCCCAGGGGGTTTTGATAAGCCTGGGTCCCCGATCCAAATAAATCGTACTGGAACCTGCCACTAAACAGAGAAAATGGCAGATAGGCGTGATGATTGATCAGATCCCAGCTAACGTCTCGCCCGGCTAGCGCCACCCAACCAAGCAGTAGCACGAGGCCAGCGCAAAATACATAGTAGCGTTCGCGCATTAGTCAGTAAGAGTCAATATCGGCGAATGCAATTGGCTCGCCAGCCTCCGTAACCAGAGCGATCCAACTTGAACGGTCTGATAGCACAGGAAGCCAGCGAATTTCTCGCGCCGCCGCGTTGGCCTTTTGTAGCGCATTTGTAAGGGCCTCGCGGTCCGCATGGCTTCGAAGAGCAAGTTGATCCAATGGTCGTGCCTTTTTCCAGACTTGGCCACGGACCGCGTCAAATGGCAGCCAGTACTTTGGCTGGTACGCGAGGTGAACTCCGCCTATGCCTAACAAGGTGGCTTCGACCAAGTTTTCCCCAGTTGGCTTCAGAACGCCAATCATCGAAGGGCGCCCCAGCGGCAATTGCTTTAACGGTTCCTGCGCTTGTAAGAGTTGCCGATCATTTACCTGAGCCCGCGTAACCACACGGAATAGATCGACTTCAAACACGAGGTGCACCGGGCGGCCTTCGAACATCGTCCAGGCGCCGAAACACAGTGCAGCAAGTTGTATGACCCCAATGGCAGTCAAGTCACGAATGAGCGTCTGTCTAGGCTTTCTTACGTCGAATATCACGAGGGTCAACAGCGGTCCAACAGTGACGTCCACGCAAGCGATCAGCAGGAACAAGCGTCCACCACCAAGCATGTGTCCATAGGGTGGCGGGAACCAAACCCAAAAGACCATGGCGGCGACCAATGCGATAACCGCCGCACTGAAAATCAGATGGACAAGCGCCCCTCTCGCTGATCTGGCCCAGGGGCGCGACTCAAGTCGCAGTTCAGACATGATCAGAATCGAAGAACCAAAAGAGACGCGGCGCCCGAAGGCGCCGCATTGACTCTGGTTAGCCAGAGCTTACTTGCACGAACCCGGCAAGAATTTCGGGGGCATAGTCCCCGCAGCGCACTTGAAGGTGCCCACTTGCGTCGGGATAGCTGCCGTAGTCAGCGCAGTGCCCCCTGAAGTCATGGGAGTCAGCGTGATGGTCTTGCCGTCAATGTTCGAGTCAGCGAAACCCTGTGCGGTCACAGTGATGACGCCATTGGTGTCGGTTGCAATTCCGGAAACATACTTGGTGGAGGTGGTGCCTTCTCCGCAACCCCAGCCATTGCCGGACACCGTGGTGCTAGCCGGAGCCGTCTGGTAAACCTCGGCAATCGTGGTGCGGCACTGGCTAGTCGCCAGGATCACCTCAGACATCTTGGCCTTCTTCGTGTAGTCCGAGTAGGCCGGCAGAGCCACTGCGGCCAGGATACCGATGATCGCCACGACGATCATCAGTTCGATCAGGGTGAAACCTTGTTGAACGCGCTTCATGGAAGACTCCTTCATGGAAGCTAGGGTTGAGGACAGGCCCTTAAATGCAGGGGTCGTGCCAAGTGTAGGAAGGCAGCTTTCGAGGGATTTCTCACGCTTTCCCTGAGGCGGCAGGCCGAACCGACAATTTTTGTCAGCAGGAGCTGACGCTTCCCGTCAGCCGAGGCTCAAAGTTTGACCTGCGAGCAGGGGCTTGGGCGCCACCGGTAGCCCAGACTGGGCGGCCAACTGAGCCATCACGGCCTGGGTTTCGCCCGGCTTGATGTGGGTGATCCAGACGTCCACGCCCGCGCGAACGTTGTGCAGCTGGCGCAACTCAGGCACCAACGTGCTGGGGCAGTGGTGGCGGCTGATGCGAGCCAGGTCCATTTCGTCATCACCGAATGCAGCTTCGATGACCAGCTGGCGCACGGACAGTTCGCGCAATCGCACCCAAAGCTCGGGGTTGGGCCCGGTGTCACCTGTATATACCGTCCAGCGCTCCTCCGCGAAGTCGCGGATGGCGTATCCGCAAGCAGGCACCGTGTGCGCGGCGGGCAGCACCTCGACCAGTCGCCCACTCACCAACTCCAGGCGCTGACCGACCTCCAGGGCTTGAAAGCGCAGCACCGGCTCTTCGGGCGTCGGCAAGCGCGTGAAATCCGGCCAGATGACGCCGTTGAACAGGTGCTGGCGTAGCGCCTGCAGAGTCTCTGGGAGTCCGTGGATCTGAATGGGGCCCGACTGAGCGGCGCGCCTGCGCCGCAAGACCGCGTCGGCCAGCAAGGGAATGCTGAGCACATGATCGAGGTGCGAATGGCTCAGCAGCACCTGATCGATGCGAGCCAGCTGCTCCAGCGGCAGGTCACCCACGCCGGTGCCGGCGTCGATCAAGACGCGCTCATCGAGCAGAAAGGAGGTGGTCTTGCAGCCGGCGGCGATGGCACCGCTACAGCCCAGCACGCGCAGGCTCATGGGTCAGTTCGGTGAAAGCAGGCCGCCGGAATACATCCTGCCCACTGTAGACCGCACCGAACTCGGGGGCCGCGCAGTGCTGCACGCCCCTCCTCGTTCGCGCAAGCCGCGCCGACGAGGGGCGTGACAGGCGTCACGCCTGGTTGAACTGCATCTGCGTACCAGCCAGTTCGATCACGTCGCCGCTCTTCAGAGGCACGCCGTCAGTGAGCATGGGCTGGCCATTGATCAGGGGGCGCTGGCTGCCTTCGACATGCGAGAACACATAGCCGGTCGGGCGCTTGGTGATCGAAGCCACCTGAACACCGGGCTTGCCCACGGTGGTCACCACCTTGGTCAGCGGCACTTCACGACCGGCCGCCGCACCGTTCAGCACCTTGATGCTGGCGGGGCCGGCAGAGGCACTCAGGCCACCGAAACCGCTGGGCGATGCCGGCCGCGGGGGCAAGCTGGGCGGCATCTCGCCGGGCTTGAGCAGCATGGTCTTGTCGTAGTCCATGTGCTCGTCGGCCAAGAACTTGATCTTGTACTTGCCGATCTCCACCACATCATTGGGTCGCAGCTGCTGCTTCTTGATGGCTTTGCCGTTGATGTAGGTGCCGTTGGTCGAGTTCAGATCCTCGATGAACACCTCGGCCCCGATCATTTGAAGCACCGCGTGCTCACCGCTGACCGCGAGGTTGTCGATCACGATGTCGTTGTACGGGCGCCGCCCCAGGCTGGTGCGGTCCTTGGTCAGTTGGACTTCCTTGATCACCACGCCGTCTAGCGACAACACCAGTTTGGCCATCGGGTCCTCGATTGGTTTTTGTGAATGGAGGCTGTTGGGGCGAGGCCTTATCGACGGCCCAGGCCCCACCAGGATCTGGGCTCCGTCCGCCCCTGCGGGCCGACGCGTGCCAAAACGGCCGTGATGTTATCCCGCCCGCCCTGCTCATTTGCGCCAGCAATCAGCTGACGGGCCGCATCCGCGAGGTTGGCGCTGCGCTGGCACAACGCCAGCAACTGACTGGGGTTGAGCATGTCGGACAGTCCGTCCGAGCACAGGATGAACTGATCCCCGGATTGCAAGGGGTGGAACGCGATATCCACCTGCACCTGTTCTTCAACGCCCACGGCCCGCGTCACCAGGTTCTTGTGCAACGCCACGGCCGCTTGCTCTGGCGTGATGAGACCGGCGTCCAGCTGCTCCTGCAGCAGCGAGTGATCGCGTGTGATCTGCTCCAGCTTGCCGTCGCGCAGGCGGTAGGCCCGGGAATCGCCCACATGGGCCACGCACACGCCTTCTGGGCGGAACACCGCCATGACCAGCGTGGTGCCCATACCGGCGTACCGGGCGTTGCTGTTAGCGGCTGCGTGGATGGCGCGGTTGGCGTTATCCACGCATATCTCGACGGCGCGACGCACGGCTTCTGGGGGGGCGGCGGCAGCTGCCTCTTTGAGCCAGCGGCCCAGCTCCGAGTGCAGAAAGCCCACGAGCATCTGGCTCGCCACTTCACCGGCGTTGTAGCCCCCCATGCCGTCGGCCAGGACAGCCAGAGCGGCGTCATTGTCGAGGGCGAAGGCGTCCTCGTTATTGGTGCGAGCCCGGCCGACATCGGTCAGGCCAGCCAATTCCAGAGGGTAGGGCAAGCTCATTGACGGGGCGGGGGCAGGTTGTTTTGGATGCGCTGGGTCGCGGCGAAGGATTGGGGCGATGGTGCCGCAGGGGTGGGCTCGGGGGCCCTGGCCTCCCCGGAATCAAGGGGATCCAGCTGGGCCATGACGGTCTCCAGGTCCTGCGCCAGATCCTCACCATTCGAATAGCGCAGCTCCGGGCGCTTCTCAAGTGCCAGCGCCAGCACCATTGCAAGCGCCTCGGGCAGACCGGGGCGCAGCTCGCGCACATCGGCCACGCGCTCATTGGCAATTTCGTACATCAGTCGCGCCATGGATTCGCTCTGGTGCGGCAACCGACCGGTGAGCAGCTGGTACATCACCGCCCCCAGGGCATAGAGGTCGCTGCGCCCATCCACGGTCATGCCTGCCAGTTGCTCGGGCGCCATATAGCTGGGGGTGCCGAGCACGAGCCCGGTGCGGGTACGGCTGCCGTCCGCGATGCGCGCAATGCCGAAGTCCATGATCTTCACCGTGCCCGTGGCGCGGTCGTACATGATGTTGGCGGGTTTGATGTCGCGGTGAATGACGCCCTGGCGGTGCGCATGGTCCAGCGCGCGCGCCACGCGAATGGCGATCTGCAGCACTTCACGCACCGGCAGCAAGTTGCTGGGGTGGGTATGGTGGCTGAGATCGCGGCCGTGCACCAGTTCCATGGCGATCCAGGCGTCACCGCCGCTTTCGCCGATCTCGAAGACCTGGAGGATGTCCGGGTGAGTCAATGCGCGGGCGGCGCGCGCTTCGCGCAGGAAGCGCGCGCGCACGTCCGCCAAGTCTGCAGGGTCGTACTCGGCCGACAGCAACAACCGTTTGACGGCGATCTCGCAGCCGCGCTGGCTGTCGAATGCGCGGTGCACCACCGCCATCGCGCCACGCCCCAGCTCGGCGCCGATCTGGATATGGGCTGGCACTTCAGCCGACACCAGTTCGCCCCCGACGGGCATGGTGCTACCCAGGGCTTGGGTGGTCATGGGCTGGGTGCTCAGAGCCTGGGTACGCTGATGGCGCGGCGCGCCGCCCAGCAGGCCCTTGATCTTGTTCAACCAGCCCATGGCGTCAGACCTGCACCGGCGCGGGCCGGCGTGCAAGCCAGGCGCCCAGCGCCCAGACCAGCAGGGCGCCGCAGGCACTGGCGACATAGGTCGACCACTCCGGCCAATGCGCACGCAGATCGGCGAGCAGCGGGTCACCCAAAGCCAGGCCGCCCGCAATCCAGCCCAGCAACATGCCGCCGGCCACGACGATGACGGGGAATCGATCCATCAGCTTGATCACCAATTGGCTGCCCCAGACGATGATGGGAATGGACACCAGCAGACCGAAGACCACGAGGCTCATCTGGTGGCCTTGCCCCGCATTCTGGGCGGCGCCGGCGATGGCGATCACGTTGTCCACGCTCATCACAAGATCGGCCACGACGATGGTCTTGACAGCAGTCCAGAGTTTGTCACTGGCTTGGATGTTGCCATGGGCGTCTTCGTCCTCGGGCATCAGCAGCTTGACGCCGATCCACAGCAGCAGGGCCGCTCCGACGAGCTTGAGCGCCGGCAGCTTCAGCAGGGTGAGTGCAAAGAAGATCAGCACCACGCGCAGCACGATGGCGCCGAGCGTGCCCCAGAAGATGCCCTTGACCCGCAATTCCGGCGGCAGGCGGCGGCAGGCCAGCGCGATGACGACCGCGTTGTCGCCACCGAGCAGGATGTCGATCATGATGATCTGGCCGACGGCAAGCCAGAACGTAGGGTCGGTGAGCCAATCCATGGGTGCAGGGCAGAAAAGAAAACGGGGGCCGCTCGGCCCCCGCAGGCATCAGCAAGCTCGCATTACAGCAGCGACTTGAGCAGGCGGCCCATTTCGCTGGGGTTGCGGGTGATGGTGAAGCCGCACTCTTCCATGATGGCGAGCTTGGCGTCAGCAGTATCCGCGCCGCCGGAGATCAGCGCGCCGGCGTGGCCCATGCGCTTGCCCGGAGGGGCGGTCACACCGGCGATGAAGCCGACAATGGGCTTCTTCATGTTGGCCTTGCACCAGCGCGCAGCCTCGGCCTCGTCAGGGCCGCCGATCTCGCCGATCATGATCACGGCATCGGTGTCCGGATCGTCGTTGAAGGCCTTCATCACGTCGATGTGCTTCAAGCCGTTGATCGGATCGCCGCCGATGCCCACGGCGCTGGATTGACCCAGGCCGATTTCGGTCAACTGGGCCACCGCCTCATAGGTCAAGGTGCCCGAGCGCGACACGACGCCGATGCGACCCTTGCGGTGGATGTGGCCGGGCATGATGCCGATCTTGATTTCCTCGGGCGTGATCAGCCCCGGGCAGTTGGGGCCCAGCAGCAGGGTCTTCTTGCCGCCCGCGGCCTCCTTGGCCTTCATCTTGTTGCGCACTTCCAGCATGTCGCGCACGGGAATGCCTTCGGTGATGCAGATCGCCAGATCCAGGTCGGCCTCGACAGCTTCCCAGATCGCCGCGGCGGCACCGGCCGGCGGCACATAGATCACACTGACGGTGGCGCCGGTCTGCGAAGCGGCTTCCTTGACGGTGCCGTAGATGGGAATTTCGCTGAACTTCTCGCCCGCCTTCTTGGGGTTCACGCCGGCGACGAAGCAATTCTTGCCATTGGCATAGGCCTGGCAGCCCAGGGTATGGAACTGACCGGTTTTGCCGGTGATGCCCTGGGTGATGACCTTGGTGTCTTTGTTGATGTAGATCGACATGTCTTGTTCTCCAGGGCTTACTTCACCGCAGCAACGATCTTGGTCGCTGCTTCGGCCATGGTGTCGGCACTGATGATGGGCAGGCCGGATTCGGCCAGCATCTTCTTGCCCAGGTCTTCGTTCGTGCCCTTCATGCGCACGACGAGCGGCACGCTCAAGTTCACGGCCTTGCAGGCGGTGATCACACCTTCGGCGATGGTGTCGCATTTCATGATGCCGCCGAAGATGTTGACGAGGATGCCCTTCACGCTCTTGTTCTTGAGCATGATCTTGAAGGCCTCGGTGACCTTCTCGGCGGTAGCGCCGCCGCCGACGTCCAGGAAGTTGGCCGGCTCGCCGCCGAACAGCTTGATGGTGTCCATGGTCGCCATGGCCAGACCGGCACCGTTCACCAGGCAACCGATGTTGCCGTCCAGGCTGATGTAGGCGAGGTCGAACTTCGAGGCCTCGATTTCGGCCGGATCTTCTTCATCGAGGTCGCGATAGGCCACGATCTCGGGGTGCCGGAACAGCGCGTTGGCGTCGAAGTTGAACTTGGCATCCAGGGCGATGATGTTGCCCTTGCCGTCGCGGTTCAGGGGGTTGATTTCGACCAGTGAGGCGTCCGTGTCCATGTAGCACTTGTAGAGCTTCTGGCAGACGTCGATGAACTGCGCCTGGGAGTCGGCCGGCATGCCGACGCCCTTGGCCAACTCCTCGCCCTGGGCCTGGGTCAGGCCGGTGGCGGGGTCGACGAAGACCTTGATGATTTTCTCGGGGTGGCTGTGCGCCACTTCCTCGATGTCCATGCCGCCCTCGCTCGACGCAATGAAGGCCACGCGCTGGGTGCCGCGGTCGGTCACGCAGGAGAGGTAGTACTCCTTCTGGATGTCCGCGCCCTCTTCGATATAGAGGCGGCGCACCTTCTGGCCTTCCGGGCCGGTTTGGTGCGTGATCAGCTGCATGCCGAGGATGGCCTCAGACTTCTCCTTGACCTCGTCGATGCTCTTGGCGACCTTGACGCCGCCGCCCTTGCCACGGCCACCGGCGTGGATCTGCGCCTTGACGACCCAGACCGGGCCGCCCAGCTTCTGCGCCGCTTCGACGGCTTCTTGCACGGTGAACGCGGGGATGCCGCGCGGCACCGGCACGCCGAACTGGCGCAGGATTTCCTTGCCTTGGTATTCGTGGATCTTCATGGCTGTGGGAGGGTTGGAGGAATCAGGAGTGGTGACCGCCTGCGGGGCGGTACCAACGGGGGTAGTAAGTTTGCACCACGTCACCGTCGCGTCGCAGGGCGTGACAGCGGTCGATCTGGAAAGGCGGTTGGTCGTCGCCGCTGCCCTCGCGGGTATCCAGCACCCGGCCCGCAAAGGCCTGGATGACCGCAGTTGGCAGCACCGCCGCCAGCTCGGTGAGGTGGGTGCAGCCGCGGATGCCGGTCAACCGTTCCTTCAGGCCGGCACGAAAGCCCTTGAGCAGGTTCAGGCCGGCCAGCTGGGCATAGGCATCGCCATGCTGATCGCACTGTCCGGGGTAGGGCATGGCCAGGGTGCTGGAGCCGGCAGCGAGGATCTGAAGCTGCCGGTCCACGACCAGCCAGAGCTGCATGTCGTGAATCGGCATGCCCGCCGGGCGGATGCCGGTGGCCAAGCGCATGTCATGGGCCTTGACGTCACGCAGCGAGGCTTCCACGTCAAACAGGCCATCCGCGCGCTCGAACACCTCTACAGCCAGGTTGCGGCGGTGCAGCAACTGGCGCTGGTTCGAAGGGGCGGGCGACAGCATGGGAATCGGGCGGACAGCAAAAAACCCCGACGCCGCAAGAAGTTGCAATCACGCGCGTCGGGGCTGGGGGCGAAATATAGCAGGGGGGATCTGACGCCGACCTGACCTCAGTCAAGCGAGTGGGACGAGCCGTCGGAGCGCGTGAGGCGCAGCGCCACCCCCTGCGCGAAGCCGCGCGAAACCAGAAAGCGCACCCTGCGCGCACGTTCTTTGGCATCGCCGGGTGGGTCTTCTCCGAAGCGGCGCCGCAGCAGGGCCTGGGCGCGCTCAACCTCGCTGGCCTGCACCTGCTCCCAGGTTTCGCCCTCAGGTTTGAGACCTTGGAGTGCAAGCTCCGCCGCCAGGCGCCGGGCGCCCAGACGCGGCGCGCGGGTACGAAGGCGGCTCTCAATGTAGCGGCTGTCGCTCAGCCAGCCTTCGCGTGCCAGCGAGTCCAGCAGGGCATCCACCTCGGCTTCGTCCGGTGCCGCCGGTGCTTCTTCATCCGGCGCTGTGGCCGACAGCTGGCGCCGCAGCGCGCTGAGCAGCTTGCGGCGCAGCTCGCTGCGGCTGCGCTCACGCAGGGACAGATAGCCCAGCGCCCGAGCCCGCAGGCTGGGGGCCGGCCGCCTCAGGCCCACAGGGCCGGGTCCAGCGGCAAGCCAGGGCGGGCGTCCGGCGGCGTCAAGCTCCGCCCCGGCAGACCCTCACGCCAGGCAGGGGCTTCGGTGGCGTCACTCCAGTATTCATCGATCTGCGCAATCCATTCCTGCTCGAAACGGAAATAGCTGTGCGCCCAGTAGGAACGGCCCTCCTGGTCCACTCGAACGAGGCTGAGCACAAGCTGGGGCGCCAGCCGATGCAGTTCGAGCAGGTGGATGCCCCAGCCCTCGGGGTACACCGCGTTCACATGCACGATGGCGGCGGGCCCATCGAAGCGCTCGCGGGTGGCGCGCCAGCGGCAACTGGCCTGCGGATGCAGCAGCGCTTCGGCCCCCGCCCAGTCGCGTGCCTGGTAGCGGGCCCAGAACAGGCCGACCCGGCGCAAACCGGGATCGGTCGGCAGCGCCTCGCTCATTCGTCAGCGCCAGCGTCGCCCGCGACCTGTGGGGCGACACCCACCGCCTCACGGATGCGGTTCTCGATCTCCAGCGCCAGGTCGGGGTTCTCGCGCAGGAACTCGCGTGCGTTGTCCTTGCCCTGGCCAATCTTCTCGCCCTTGTAGGCGTACCAGGCGCCGCTCTTGTCGACGATCTTGTGCAGCACGCCCATGTCGACGATCTCGCCCTCGCGGCTGATGCCTTCGCCGTAGAGGATGTCGAACTCGGCGGTCTTGAAGGGCGGCGAGACCTTGTTCTTGACGACCTTGACCTTGGTCTCGGAGCCGATGACCTCTTCGCCCTTCTTGATCGAGCCGATGCGGCGGATGTCCAGGCGCACCGACGCATAGAACTTCAGCGCATTGCCGCCGGTGGTGGTCTCGGGGCTGCCGAACATCACGCCGATCTTCATGCGGATCTGGTTGATGAAGATGACCGTGCAATTGGTCTTCTTGATGGTGGCGGTGAGCTTGCGCAGGGCCTGGCTCATCAGGCGGGCTTGCAAGCCGGGCAGCTGATCGCCCATCTCGCCCTCGATTTCCGCCTTGGGCGTCAGCGCGGCGACGGAGTCGACGACGATCAGGTCGACCGAGCCGCTGCGCACCAGGGCGTCGACGATTTCCAGCGCCTGCTCGCCGGTGTCGGGCTGGCTGATCAGCAGATCCTGCAGATTGACGCCGAGCTTTTGCGCGTACTGCACGTCCAGCGCGTGTTCGGCGTCAATGAAAGCGCACACGCCGCTGAGCTTCTGCATCTGGGCGATGACCTGCAGGGTCAGCGTGGTCTTGCCGGAAGACTCGGGGCCGTAGATTTCGATGACGCGGCCGCGCGGCAAGCCGCCCACACCCAGTGCGATGTCCAGGCCAAGCGAGCCAGTGGACACCACCTGGATGTCCTCGATGGCCTCGCCCTCACCCAGGCGCATGATGGAGCCCTTGCCGAACTGCTTCTCGATCTGGGCAAGTGCGGCCGCCAGGGCCTTCTGCTTTTCGGTGTTCATCGATTTAACGGGTGCGTCCATCATTGCCTCCTGTGGGGGAAGCGCATTATCACCACATGACTGGATATTCGTACAGGTGTTTCCTGCTTCGATGCGGCCTGCACGGACCGGCCGCCGGGGCAGGGAAACTCGGGAGCCGGGCGCAGCCGATGATATCGACCACCCCAGGGCCCGCCGGGCGGGCCGAGGACCTTGCACGATGCGAATACTGATTGCCGAAGACGATCAAGTGCTGGCCGATGGCCTGATGCGCGCGCTGCGCGCTGCTGGTTATGCGGTGGATCAGGTGGCGAGCGGCAGCGAGGCTGACACCGCCCTGCTGACGCATGAGTTCGACCTGCTGATTCTGGATATCGGCCTGCCCAAGCTGAATGGCCTGGAGGTGCTGCGCCGGCTGCGCTCGCGCGGCGCGCTCAACGCTCATGTGCCGGTGCTGGTGCTGACGGCCGCCGACAGCGTGGAGCAGCGTGTGCAGGGCCTGGACCTGGGGGCGGACGACTACATGGCCAAGCCCTTCGCGCTGCAGGAGCTGGAGGCACGCGTACGGGCGCTGACGCGGCGGGGGCTGGGCAGCACCGGCAGCATCATCAAACATGGCCCGCTGAGCTTCGATTCAACCGGCCGTGTGGCCTATCTGAACGAACAAATGGTGGATCTGTCGGCTCGCGAGCTCTCACTGCTGGAAGTGTTGCTGCAGCGCGCCGGCCGCCTGGTGAGCAAGGAACAGCTGGTGCAGCACCTGTGCAGCTGGGGCGACGAGGTCAGCAACAACGCCATCGAGGTCTACATCCACCGCCTGCGCAAGAAGATCGAGCAGGGCCCCGTGCGCATTGCCACAGTGCGTGGCCTGGGTTACTGCCTGGAGCGGATCAGCAGCGATTCATGAGCCCCCCGTCTGCGCCCCTTGGGGGCTCCGCCATCACTGAAGGAGGTCGCCGCCGGCGCGGGAGCGGCTTCTCGCCGGGCGGGTGGCGCTGATGAGCCTGACGCTGCCCGAAGTGCCGCGCGGGCCGCGCTCGCTGTTCGGCGAGCTGCTCGACTGGATGCTGGCGCCGCTGCTGGTGATCTGGCCGGTCAGCGTGTTCCTGACCTGGGCGGTGGCGCAGGACATTGCCGCGCGTCCCTTCGACCACGAACTCGGCGAATCGGCGCGCGCGCTGGCCGATCAGGTGGTGCGCCAGCCCGAGGCGGTACCCGGACCCGCGCTTTCGCTGCTGCGCGGAGAGGAAAGCGACCTGGTGTACTTCCAGGTGCTGGGCCCACGCGGCGAGTTGCTGGCGGGCGAGCGCCGCCTGCCGGTGGCCGAGCGCGGCACGGCCTCGGCCGGCGAGGTGCGCCTGCGCAACGATGCCCTGGGCGGCGAGCCGCTGCGCGTGGCCACGCTGTGGGTGCGTCCGCAGGCCAGCGCGGCCGATAGCGAGGGTTTGCTGATCCAGGTGGCCGAAACCCTGGGCAAGCGCCAGCGCATGGCCAGCGACATCATCCGCGGCGTGCTGCTGCCGCAGTTCGTGCTGCTGCCACTGGCCGCCCTGCTGGCCTGGCTGGCCTTGGTGCAGGGCTTCAAGCCGCTGGACCTGCTGCAGCAGCGCATCCGCAGCCGCGCCGCGGAGGACTTGAGCCCGATCGACGAAAGCAGCGCGCCGGAGGAGGTGGCCCCGCTGGTGCGCGCCATCAACGACTTGCTGGCACGCCGCGAGGAGGCACTGCAGAGCCAGAAGCAGTTCCTGGCCGATGCCGCACACCAGCTCAAGACCCCGCTGGCGGGCCTGCGCACCCAGGCCGAGCTGGCGGCGCGGGCGGTGCAATCCGGCCAGGCCACCGCCGAGGAAATGACGCGCTCGCTGGAGCAGATCGCCCTCTCCAGCCAACGCGCCGCCAACATGGTCAACCAGCTGCTAGCCATGGCCCGGGCCGAAGGGGGCGAGGCGCTCGCCACCGAACCGGTGGACCTGGCCAGCCTGGCGCGCGACACCGTGCAGGACTTCGTGCCGCGCGCCCTGGCCAAGCGCATCGACTTGGGCTACGACGGTCCCGAGCGCTGCGAGCTCAGTTTCCCCGGCCAACCCTGGCTGCTGGTGGAGCTGATCCGCAACCTGGTGGACAACGCCCTGAACTACACCCCCACCGGCGGCATGGTGACGGTACGCGTCAGCGAGGACCGCTTCGGTCGCGTGGTGCTGCTGCAGGTGGAAGACAACGGCCCCGGCATCGCCCCCGCAGCACGTGAGCGCGTGTTCCAGCCCTTCTACCGCCAGCTCGGCACCGGCGTGGACGGCTCAGGCCTGGGCCTGACGATCGCCGGCCAGATCGCCGCCCGGCACGGCACGCGCATCGAACTGGAAGACGCCCACGAACGCCGCGGCAATGAGCCGCCCGGCGCCCGCTTCACGATCCGGTTCAACGCTGGATGAGCGAGCGGCTGCGGCCGATGGCGAGCAGTAGACCGAGCGAGAGCCCGAGCATCACCATCGCCGTGCCGCCGTAGCTCATGAACGGCAGCGGCACGCCCACCACCGGCAGGATGCCGATCACCATGCCCATGTTGACGAACACATAGGTGAAGAACGAGAGCGTGATCGAGCCGGCCAGCAGGCGCTCGAACAGGCTGGGTGCATTGGCCGCGATGTTCAGGCCGCGCAGGATCAGCGCCCCAAAGCCCAGCAGCAGGGCCAGCGCGCCCAGCAAGCCGAACTCTTCGGCAAAGGCCGCGAACAGGAAGTCGGTGGTGCGCTCGGGAATGAATTCCAGATGCGTCTGCGTGCCTTGCATGAAGCCCTTGCCACTGAGGCCGCCGCTGCCGATGGCGATCTCCCCCTGCAGCACATGGAAGCCCTTGCCCAGCGGGTCCTTGTGCGGGTCCAACAGGGTGCACACACGGGTCTTCTGGTAGTCCTTCAGCAGCGGCCACTTGACGTCGTCCTGGCAGATCTGGGGCTCGTAGGCGATCAGCGCCGCGATGCCGATCAGGCCCGCCCCCAGCAGGGGCAGGGTGAGCTTCCAGGACAAGCCGGCGAAGTAGATGACGTACAGACCCGCGAACAGCACCAGCAGGCCGGTGCCCAGATCCGGCTGCTTGGCGATCAGGGCGAACGGGATGCCCAGCAGCAGGAAGGCGATCAGGAAATCCAGCAGTTTGAGCTGCCCCTCGCGCAGCTGGAACCACCAGGCCAGCATCAGCGGCGTGGCGATCTTCAGGATCTCGCTCGGCTGGATCACCGTCACGCCCAGGTTCAGCCAGCGGGTCGCGCCCTTCTTGGTGATGCCGAACAGCGCCACGGCGATCAGCAGCGTCACCCCCACCAAGTACAGCGGCAGGGCCAGACGCGTGAGCTTTTGCGCCGGCACCTGGGCGACCGTGAACAGGATCAGGGTGCCGATACCGAAATTGCGCGCGTGGTCGACGAAGCGGGTGCCATGGTCATGGCCGATCGAATACATCGCCAGCAGGCCCCAGCCCATCAGCCACAGGCAGGCGAGCAGCAGCGGGCCGTCCAGGCCACGCCAGAGCGGACGCAGGCGGCGCCACAGCGCGGGGCGTTGGATGACGCGGCTCATGGCAGGGCCCCTGAGGCGGGCGCCGAGGCCGCGCCGGACGCAGCGGAAGCCGGCTCGGCAGGCGCGGGCAACTCGTTGGGCAGGCGCCAGGCGCTTGCAGGGCGCGGCTTGCCCACCGGCGCCATGGCCTTGCCTTCGCGCATCAGGGCCAGGTCTTCCTCGCTCGGCACCACCCCCAGCAGCAGGTAATCGAACACCCGGCGGGCGATGGGCGCCGCCGCGGCCGAGCCGAAGCCAGCGTTCTCGACGATCACCGCCAACGCCACCTGGGGCTCGTCCAGCGGCGCGAAAGCCATGTACCAGCTGTGGTCGCGGCGCCGCTCTTCCATGGTGGCGGCGTTGTACTTCTGGCCAGCCTTCAGGCCCACCGCCTGGGCCGTCCCGGTCTTGCCGCCGCTCTGGTAGGGCGCACCGGCAAACACCCGCGTGCCGGTGCCCTGGTAGGTCACGCCATGCAGCGCGTCCTTGAGGAAATTGACGTGCTCGGGCTTGATCGGCAGGGGCTCGAGGGCATCGTTGGACACGCGGCGGCGCTCATGCCTGACCACATCCTCGATCTCCCGTACCAGGCGCGGCTTGAAGCGCTGCCCACCGCTGACCAGGGTGGCCGTGGCGCTGGCCATCTGCAGCACCGTGAAGGCGTTGTAGCCCTGGCCGATGCCCAGGCTGATGGTTTCGCCGGGGAACCAGGGCTGCTTGAAGCGGCGCTTCTTCCACTCCTGGCTGGGCAGCACGCCGGTCACCTCACCCTCCAGGTCGATGCCGGTCAGACGGCCGAAGCCCAGGGGCTTGAGCTGGTCGTGGATGCGGTCCACGCCCAGTTCGTGGGCGGCGCCGTAGTAGTAGACGTTGCTCGATTCGACGATCGAGCGCCGCATGTCCATCGCGCCGCCGCGTTCGTTCTCAGGGCTGCCGAAGGCGCGGCCGCCGAAGTGGAAGACCAGGGTGTCATTGATGATGGTGTCGGTCTTGCGCACACCGGTGTTCAGCAACGCCAGCGCCATGAAGGGCTTGAAGGTCGAACCCGGCGGGTAAGTGCCGCGCAGCGCCCGGTTCAGCAGCGGCTTGTCGATCGATTCATTGAGCAGTTTCCAGCTCTCGGCATCGATGCCGTCAACGAAGAGATTGGGGTCGAAGCCCGGCTTGGAGACGAAGGCCAGCACCTCGCCATTGCGTGGGTCCAGCGCCACCAGGGCGCCGCGGCGGTTGCCGAACATTTCCTCGATCAGATGCTGCAGCCGGATGTCGATCGACAACTGCAGGGTGTTGCCCGGTGTGGGCGGTTTGTGACCCAGGCTGCGCACCGCACGGCCGCCGGCGCTGGTCTCGACCTGCTGGTAGCCGGTGGTGCCATGCAGTTCGGCCTCGTAGGCCTGCTCCACGCCCAGCTTGCCGATGTAGTCGGTGCCCTTGTAATTGGCCAGGCGCTCGTCTTCCCAATCCTCCATCGCCTCGCGCTCGCGCGGGCTGATGCGACCGATGTAGCCGAGCAGATGGCTGCCCACCTCGCCCATCGGGTACTGGCGGAACAGACGCGCCTGCACGTCCACGCCGGGGAACTGCCAGCGCTGCGCAGTGAAGCGCGCGACCTCGGCGTCGCTGAGCCGGTTGCGGATCGGCAGCGAGTCAAAGCGCTTGCCATCGGCCAGCAAACGGAAGAAGCGGCGCCGGTCACGCGGCTGGATCTCGACCAGCTCGCTCAGACGATCGATCAGCGGCTCGAGCTCGCCCACGACCTGTGACGGCGTGATCTCCAGCGTGTAAGCCGAGTAATTGCTGGCCAGCACCACGCCGTTGCGGTCCTTGATGAGACCCCGGTTGGGAGGAACCGGCAGCACGGTGACGCGGTTGTTCTCGGCCGCCTGGTGCAGCTCCTCATGGCGCAGCACCTGCAGTGTGAACAGCCGGAACACCAGCAGCCCGAAGCACAGCAGCACGAAGGCGATGGCCGCCCAGATGCGCAGCCGAAAACGCGCCAGCTCGCGGACCGAATCGCGGATCAGCGACATGGTTTGGAGCGGGGGAAAAGGCCGCTGCAGAACGCCGTCCGATCAAGTGGCCGCCGCGGAACTGGCTTTGCCTGGCCGCTGGCGGCGCCCCCTGGGGGGAGGCGCGAAGCGCTTCGGGGGGGGCTCATAACGGCCTGTGCTCGTCGCGGTCGGGAGCGCGGCGCTGCGGAGCCAGCAACAGCGCCGAAGCGATCGGCCACAGCAGGGCCTCGAACACCGGCGCCAGCAGCAGCCAAGGGCTGGGCGTCATGCCACCGAAGGCCATGCGCACCAGGAATTGCAGCAGGTGCGCGGCGAAGAACAGCGGCAGCACCTGCGCGGTTTGTTCCCACACGCCAAACCAGAGCAAGCGGCGGTGCAGGCTCACGCCCAGAAAGGCCAGGCCGCTGTAGGCCAGCGCGTGCTGGCCCAGCACCGCGCCCTGGTGCACATCGATCAGCAGGCCCAGCAGGAAGGCCCAGCCCACGCCGATGCGGCGCGGCTGGTGCACGTTCCAGAACACCAGCACCACGGCCAGCAGATGGGGCATGGCCGGCTGGGGGCCGAGCGGCAGCATGTCGGCCAGCAAGGCCAGCAGCAGGCTGAGGCCGATGAACCAGGGTTTGGCCGGCAGCAACAGCTGGCCGGAGCCGCGCGGCATGATCATCGGCGTGCCCCTGCAGCCGAAGCCGCGGCCTCGGCCTGTTCGGCCCGGGCCGCTTCGGCACGCGCCTGCGGCGCAAGCACCAAGACCTGGCGAGCGCCATCGGCGCGCGCCAGCGGCTGGGCCAGCACGCGCGCAAAGCTGGTCTGGCCGCGCCGCTCCACCAGGCTCACCTGGGCCACCGGCAAGCCCGGCGGGTAGACGCCGTCCAGGCCCGAGGTGACCAGTGCATCGCCGGTCTTGATGTCGGCGTTCGCGGCCACGAAGCGCAGCTCCAGGCCCGCATGGCGCTCACCGCCATAGGCCACCATCAGGGCCTGTGTGCGGGCGTTCAGCACCGGGATGCTGGCCTCGCGGTCGGTCAGCAGCATCACCTCGGCGGACTGCAGATGCACGCGCGTCAGCTGCCCCAGCACACCACGCTCGTCGATGACCGCCGCACCCGGCTGCACACCATCGGCACGGCCACGATCGATGACCAGGCGCCGGCTGAACAGATCGCCCGACTGAAACAAGACGTCGGCCGCCCGCGAAGTCACCGGCAGGCTGGACTGCAGGGCCAGTTGGCGGCGCAGCGCTTCGTTCTCGCGCTCCAGGGTCTGGGTGCGCGCCAGCACCAGCGCCTGCTGCGCCAGCAGATTGCGAGCCGCCTGCTCGGCCTGCATGGCGGCACGTGCGCCGCGCAGGCGGTCGCGCAGCTCGTCCCACGCGTCCACCGGCGCGAGCAGCGCGCGCTGCACCGGGTTGAGCACGGTGGCGAGCGCGCTGCGCAGCGGGTTGACGAGGCCGAAGCGCGCATCGGCCGCCATCAGTACGAGCGAGAGCGCAGCGCAGAAGAGCAGCTTGTTGAGCGCCGTCGGCCCCTGGCGGAACAGCGGCGGCGGGCGGCGGTCCAGGGTGGCAAGGGCCACTGAACCCTCCCGGATCAGTCGCTGGTGAAGATGGAGCCGGTGCGGTCCAGATGGTCGAGCGCCATGCCGCAACCCCGCACCACGCAGGTCAGCGGGTCTTCGGCCACCAGCACCGGCAGGCCGGTCTCTTCACGCAGCAGGCGGTCCAGATCACGCAGCAGGGCGCCGCCGCCGGTCAGCATCATGCCGCGGTCGGCGATGTCGGCACCCAGCTCCGGCGGGGTCTGTTCGAGCGCGTTCTTCACGGCCGAGACGATCTGGTTGAGCGGATCGGTCAGGGCTTCGAGGATCTCGTTGGACGAGATCGTGAAGCTGCGCGGCACACCCTCGCTGAGGTTGCGGCCCTTGACTTCCATCTCGCGCACTTCAGAGCCCGGGAAGGCCGAGCCGATGTTCTTCTTGATGGCCTCGGCGGTGGGCTCGCCGATCAACATGCCGTAATTGCGACGGATGTAATTGATGATGGCCTCGTCGAACTTGTCGCCGCCGACGCGCACGCTGCCTTTGTAGACCATGCCGCCCAAGCTGACGACGCCCACTTCCGTGGTGCCGCCGCCGATGTCGATCACCATCGAGCCGGCCGCCTCGCTGACCGGCAGGCCGGCGCCGATTGCCGCGGCCATGGGCTCCTCGATCAGTTCGACGCGCGAAGCACCGGCACCGAGAGCGGCGTCGCGGATGGCGCGGCGCTCGACCTGGGTCGAACCACAGGGCACGCAGATGATGATGCAGGGGCTCGGGCGCATCATGGACTGCGGATGCACCATGCGGATGAACTGCTTGATCATCTGCTCGGTGATCACGAAGTCGGCGATCACGCCGTCCTTCATCGGACGGATCGCCTCGATGTTGCCGGGCACCTTGCCCAGCATGGCCTTGGCTTCCTTGCCGACGGCCTGGATGGTCTTCTTGCCATTGGTGCCGCCTTCGTGGCGGATGGCAACGACCGAGGGCTCGTCCAGCACGATGCCCTTGTCGCGGACATAGATCAGGGTGTTGGCGGTGCCAAGGTCGATGGCAAGGTCGGTTGAAAAGTAGCGGCGCAGGGAACCAAACATGGTGGGCGGGCGTTTCTGGCGGGGCCCGGAAATGCAAAGGCGCATTTCCGCGGCGTGAATACGGCGAGGCCGCCGGACAGGGCGTCCGGCGGCCTCGGAAAATCGGGCCAGAGATAATACCCGAAGCCCCCCGCGCGCCCTGTAGGACAAGACCCCTAAGGTCTTGCTTCTGCTGGCTTTTTTCGCCAATTGCGCGCCGACCGAGGACACCCCATGGCCCTGACCCTGACCGACGTGAGCCGCATCGCCCATCTGGCGCGGCTCGATTGCCCCCCGGCGCAAGCCGAGCAGCTGCTGACCCAGCTCAACGGCTTCTTCGAGATCGTTGAAACCATGCGCGCCGTGGACACCACCGGCGTGCAGCCGCTCTACACGCCGCTTTCAGCCGTGCAGGAGGTGGCCCTGCGCCTGCGCGAAGACGTGGTGAGCGAGACCAATCAGCGCGAGGCCAACCAGCGCAGCGCCCCGGCCGTCGAAGACGGCCTGTTCCTGGTGCCGAAGGTGATCGAATGAGCGCGCATCACTTGGGCGTGGCCGAGGGCCTGAAGGCCCTGGCCGAGAAGAAGATCAGCAGTGTCGAGTGGACGCAGGGCCTGCTGGCGCGGGTGCGGCAGCACGAATCGCTCGGCGCCTTCCTGCATGTCGATGCAGACGGCGCCTTGGCCGCGGCCGCTGCAGCCGACGCGCGCCGCGCCGCCGGCGAGCGCGCGCCGCTGCTCGGCGTGCCGCTGGCCCACAAGGACATTTTCGTCACGACGAACCACCCCACGACTGCCGGCTCCAAGATCCTGGCCGACTACCGCAGCCCCTTCGATGCCACGGTGGTGGCCAAGCTCAACGCCGCCGGCACCTTCAGCCTGGGCAAGCTGAACTGCGACGAGTTCGCGATGGGCTCGGCGAACGAGAACAGCGCCTACGCCAAGGTGCACAACCCCTGGGACCGTGAGCGCGTGCCGGGCGGCAGCTCGGGCGGTTCGGCCACTGCGGTGGCGGCCGGCCTGGTGCCGGCCAGCACGGGCACGGACACTGGCGGCTCGATCCGCCAACCGGCCAGCTTCACCGGCATCACCGGCATCAAGCCCACCTACGGGCGCTGCAGCCGCTACGGAATGATCGCCTTCGCATCCAGCCTGGACCAGGCCGGCCCGATGGCGCGCAGCGCCGAAGACTGTGCGCTGCTGCTCTCAGCCATGAGCGGCTTTGACGAGCGCGATGCCACCAGCCTGCAACAGCCCCCGCAGGACTTCCATGCCCAGATGCTGCAGCCGCGCGCGGGTGCCAGCGCCGCACGTCCGCTCGAAGGCCTGCGCATCGGCCTGCCCAAGGAGTTCTTCCCGGCGGCGCTGGATGCCGATGTGAACCGCGCGGTGCGCGCCGGCCTGGCAGAGCTGGAAAAGCTCGGCGCCACCCTGGTGGAAGTCAGCCTGCCCCGCACCGAGCTGGCGATTCCGGTGTACTACATCATTGCCCCGGCCGAAGCCAGCTCGAACCTGAGCCGCTTTGATGGCGTGCGCTACGGCCACCGCTGCGAGGACCCGAAGGACCTGCTGGACCTCTACAAACGCACCCGCAGCGAGGGCTTCGGCCCCGAGGTGCAGCGCCGCATCCTGATCGGCAGCTATGTGCTGAGCCACGGTTACTACGACGCCTACTACCTGCAAGCGCAGAAGCTGCGCCGCATGATTGCCGACGACTTCCAGCAAGCCTTCACGCAGTGCGACCTGATCGCCGGCCCGGTGGCGCCCACGGTGGCCTGGAAGCTGGGCGAGCAGGGCGATGACCCGGTCAAGGCCTACCTGGCCGACATCTTCACCCTGCCCGGCAGCTTGGCCG
Source organism: Burkholderiaceae bacterium (assembly GCA_039808065.1). GTDB lineage: Bacteria > Pseudomonadota > Gammaproteobacteria > Burkholderiales > Burkholderiaceae_C > Inhella. The sequence goes on from JBDHSJ010000008.1 coordinate 31,211, forward strand.
GCCTGCCCGGCATGAGCGTGCCGGTGGGCCTGGGTGCGCATGGCATGCCGGTGGGCCTGCAGTTGCTGGGCAACTACTTCCAGGAAGGCCAGCTGCTGCACGCCGCCCATGCGCTGCAGCTCGCCACCGATTGGCACCGCGCCGTTCCCAAGGGTTTCTGAAATGACAACGACATCCAAACTCGTGCGCGGCTACGAGGTCGTGATCGGCCTGGAAAACCACGTCCAGCTGAGCACTGCCTCGAAGATCTTCAGCGGTTCTTCCACCGCCTTCGGTGCCGCCCCCAATACCCAGGCCTCGGCCGTGGACCTGGCCTTGCCGGGCACGCTGCCGGTGCTGAACCGCGGTGCGGTGGAGCGCGCGATCCGCTTTGGTCTGGCGGTCGGCGCGCACATCGCGCCGCTGTCGATCTTTGCGCGCAAGAACTACTTCTACCCGGACCTGCCCAAGGGCTACCAGATCAGCCAGTACGAGATCCCGGTGGTGCAGGGCGGCCAGGTGCGCTTTTATGTGGGTGAGCAGGAGAAGGTCGTCAACCTGACCCGCGCCCACCTGGAAGAGGATGCGGGCAAGAGCCTGCATGAGGACTACCACGGCCAGAGTGGCATCGATCTGAACCGCGCCGGCACGCCGCTGCTGGAAATCGTCTCCGAGCCCGAGATGCGCAGCGCCGAAGAAGCCTGCGAGTACGCCAAGACCCTGCACGCGCTGGTGATGTGGCTGGGCATCTGCGACGGCAATATGCAGGAGGGCTCGTTCCGCTGCGACGTCAACGTCAGCGTGCGCAAGCCCGGCGCCCCGTTCGGCACGCGCCGCGAGATCAAGAACCTGAACAGCTTCAAGTTCCTGATCCAGGCGGTGAACTACGAGGTCAACTGGCAGATCGACCAGATCGAGGACGGCTTCGAGATCCAGCAGGCCACCGTGCTGTTCAACCCCGACACCGGCGAGACCCGCGCCATGCGCAGCAAGGAAGACGCGGCCGACTACCGCTACTTCCCCGACCCCGACCTGCCGCCGCTGATGATCGGCGCCGACTGGATCGAGCGCGTGAAGGCCGAACTGCCCGAGTTGCCCGCCGTCATGGCCGCTCGCTTCGAGCAGCAGGACGGCCTGCCCGCCTACGACGCCCAGATGATGACGGCCAGCCTGCCCGTGGCACGCTATTACGAGGCCGCCAAGGCGGCCGGCGCGCCGGCCAAGTTGGTCGCCAACTGGGTGATGGGGGAGATCTCGCGCCGCCTGAACGCGGAGGAGAAGGGCATCGAGGCCGCGCCGGTCGGCCCCGCGCTGCTCGCGCAGCTGATCGCTCGCATCAGCGACGGCACCATCAGCAACAACGCCGCGCGCCAGGTGTTCGATGCCCTGTGGAGCGGCGAGGCGGCTGATGTGGACGCTGTCATCGAGGCCAAGGGCCTCAAGCAGATGAGCGACAGCGGCGAGCTCGAACGCATCCTCGACGAGGTGCTGGCAGCCAATGCCAAGTCGGTGGAAGAGTTCCGCGCCGGCAAGGACAAGGCCTTCAACGCCTTGGTCGGTCAGGCCATGAAGGCCACCAAGGGCAAGGCCAACCCGGGCCTGGTGAACGAGCTGCTGAAGAAGAAGCTGGGCTGAACGGACTCAGCGGCCACTCACCGGCGCCGAGCCGGCGGGTGGTGCGCTCGCGCCCATGGCCGCATTCACGGCCGCCTCCACGTCGCGAGCGTTCGGCGGCGGCCCCAGCGAGCCCGGCGGCGCGCCGGCCCAGAGCTTCTCCAGGCGCGCCAACTCCATGTCGTAGCGGATGTTGACGCGCACCTTCTCGGCGTTCTGCTGCGAGATGAAGTGGCGCTGCGCCTCCGTGGCGGCATCGTTGACGTCGAACTGCTGCCGGAGCTTGGGCGGCAACGCCTTGCCCTTGTAGAACTCGGCTTCCTCGTCCAGGGACTTGCGTTCACGCGCCAGATCGCTGAGGCGCTTGACGCTCAGCTCGGTGGCCTTGACCAGATCGTCCAACGCGGCAGCGCGCGCCACATCGTGCTGCGCACGATTGCGAAAGCGCGTCAGCAGGTTGCGGTCATGCCGGGCCGCATCGGCCTGTGCGGCCCGCTTGCCGGCCAACTCGCGCTGGCGCAGCTCTTCAGCCGCGCGCTCCTCGGGCGACTGCGCCGGCGGCAGCTTGGTCCGCACGCTGCCGTCATTGCGGTGCACGATCTGCTCGGTGCCCTTGCACTCGGGGATCGGCCGGTCCGAGGTCAGACGCCGGCCATCTGCCGAGACGCAGCTGTAGATCTTGGCTCCCGGCACCTGGGCGTACGCCGCGCCCAGGGTCAGCGACAGGATGCAGGGCAGCAGACGGCGCACGGCCTCAGACTCCGTAGCGCTCACGGTAGGCCTGCACGCGCTGGGCGTGCTCGGCCAGGGTGGGGTCGTCGCGCAGGAAGTCGAGCAGATCGCCCAGGCCGGCAATCGCCCAGACCGGTAGACCCAGTTCGCGCTGCACCCACTGCACGGCCGAGTGGGGCAGGTCCACACCGTTCTCGGCCGCCTTTTCTTGCCGATCCAGGGCAATGGCCACGCCAGCCGGCGTGGCGCCAGCGGCGCGGATCAACTGGATCGACTCGCGCACCGAGGTGCCGGCACTGATGACATCGTCCACGATCAGCACCCGCCCCTTGAGCGGTGCGCCCACCAGGGTGCCGCCTTCGCCATGGTCCTTGGCTTCCTTGCGGTTGTAGGCGAAGGGCTTGTTGTGCCCCAGGCGCGCCAGCTCAACGGCAAGCGCCGCAGCCAAAGTGATGCCCTTGTAGGCCGGGCCGAAGATCACATCGAATTCGTCGACATGCGGCAGCAGTCGCTGCGCGTAGGCCTGCGCCAGGCGGCCGATCTTGGCGCCGTCGTCAAACAGGCCGGCGTTGAAGAAGTAGGGGCTGAGCCGCCCCGCCTTGGTCTTGAACTCGCCGAAGCGCAGCACGCCGGCCTGAACGGCGAAGGCAACAAAGTCTTGGGCAGTGCGGTCGTGGGCCATCGCAATGATTCTAGGCAGCGGCCAAGGCGGCGCCGCAGGGTATGCCAGAAGGAACAACGCCGCGCGATGGCGCGGCGTTGTCTGCTTCATGGTTCACGAAGGAACCGGGGGGCCGTGGAGGGGCCGGCTCAGAACATGGCCTTGAAGGCCAAACCGTAGGTGCGGGGCTCGTTGATGAAGCCGGTCAGATTGTTGAAGTCGATGCCGCCGGTGACGCGGATCTGGTTGGTGAGGTTGCGCACAAAACCAGCCACCTCGTACTGACCATTGCCCCACAGGTAGCCGACGCGCAGGCCGCCCTCGGTCAACGCCTTGCCGGTGTATTCGGCGGCTTCGTAGAGGAAGAAGTTGACCTTGGAACGGTAGGCCCAGTCGGTGTAGACATACACCTCGTCGCCGTTTGCCAGCGGGATGCTCCAGCGCGCCGTGAAGTTCGCGGTCCACTTCGGCGCCTGCGGCATCGGGTTGCCGTTCAGGTCCACCGTGGGGGCGAACTTGAAGGCTGCCGGGTTGGCCGGCACCAAGATGCGGTCCAGCACCGTGCAGCCCGAACCGCAGGCCTCGGCGGCCAGATTGGCATCTTTGAACTTGGTGTTGTTCAGCGAGACACCGGCGGTCAGCAGCACATCCGGGTGCGGCAGCAGGTCGAGGTTGAGCTCGAAGCCGTTGCCAGTCGACTTGGCGGCGTTGATCAGGCGGTTGAAGTTGGCGCCGCCGCCCACCGCGGTGAGCTGCTGGTTCTTGACCTCGTAGTTGAAGACCGAAGCCGACAGGCGCGCCTTGCGGTTCCAGAAGTCACCCTTGACGCCGAACTCGATCGACTTGACGTCCTCGGGCTTGGCCTGGCTCTGCGGGCCAAAAGCAGAGGCTGGCTGCATGGAGCTGGCGCGGAAGCCCGTTGCGTAGCGGGTGTAAAGGTTGACCGCCTTGTCGAGCGAGTAGGTGGCGGAAAGGTCCCAGCTCCACTTGCTGTCGCTGGTGGAGGCGCTGGTGCCCGCGCTGGTGTTGACCGGACCGTTGGTGCTCAGGTCCTTTTCGTCCTTCGTATAACGCAGGCCGGCGCGCATCTTGAGGTCGTTCGTGAGGTCATAGTTGACAGCACCGAACAGGGCCGCGGCCTTGTTGGTCTGGCGTGTCAGCGTGGTCGTGTTGGGCTGGTGCGTAAAGGCGTTGTAGTCGATCGCTTCAATCGTGTATTTCTCGTCGAACAGGTACACGCCCCCCTGCCAGCGCAGCGGCCCGCCGTCCTTGGATTCGAGACGTACTTCCTGGGAGAGCTGGCGGTGGTTCTTCAGCGCATCTGAGGTCTCGACCGGGAACGGAATAAAGCCAGGTCCCATGGGCTGGGCGAACACCGCGCCGTACCCGCCATCGATGTCACCACGCGAGAACGGGTCCACTGTTTCCCACCCGGTGATCGAGTAAACGTTCAGCCCGGGCAATGACCACTTCAGGCGCGCACTGGCGCCGCTCTGGGTGATCTGCTGCTCGTTGACGCCATCGATCGACATGCGCTTGGGGTCGAAGCCGTCCACCAGATCATTGGTGCCGGGCTTGATGATGTTGGCGCGGAACAGGCGTGGGCTGCCGTTGAGATCGCGGTGGTGCACATTGAAGAGTGCGCTGAATTCCTTGTGCGGCTCATAGAGGGCCTGCACGCGCACGCCGGTGTCGGTGTAGCCCTCGGTTTTGGGCGTCACCGCGCCCGGCAGGGTGTTCTTGACCCAGTCCTTGCGGTGCTGGGTCTGACCCGAGAAGCGCGCCGCCCAGTCGCCGCCCAGCGGCAGGTTGAAGGCGCCTTCGAGGTTGACCATGCCCTGGCTGCCGGCGCTGATGCTGGCGTAGCCGTTCTGCTTCTGGCTCGGCTTGACCGATTCGAACTTCACCACGCCGGCCGGCGTGTTGCGGCCGAACAGCGTGCCCTGCGGACCGGCCACCACTTCGACATTGGCCTGGTCGAACACCGGGAAGCCCTTGAGGATCGGGTTCTCCTGGATCACGTCGTCATAGATCACCGACACCGGTTGCGAGGCATTCAGGCGGAAGTCGGTGTTGCCGTAGCCGCGGATGTAGAAGCGTGGGAAGGCGCGACCGAAGCTCGACTCGATGTTCAAGCTGGGCACGCGGCCGGAGAGGAAGCGCACGTCCTGGCCGCCGGCGGACAGCACGTCCAGCTTCTCACCGCTGAGCTTGGAGACGGCGTTGGGCACGTCCTTGATGTTCTCGACCCGGCGCTCCGCGGTGATGACCACGGTTTCCAGCTGGTTCTTGTCGCGCTTCTCTTCTTCCTGGGCCTGGGCAAAGGCGGGCAGTGCGGCGGCCAGGGCCAGGCTGAGCAGGGTGGGACGCAGAGAAAGGTGGGGCATGGCGAACTCTTTATTGGAGGAACGGCGAAGCCGCCCATCTTGCCGCTGGCCTGGGGCACAGCCACGTCCTGTTGCGGCAATGCGTCAACCTGGGCGCCGACGCGATACTCCGCGCCTTCCTTTTGACCGCTCTCCCATGCGCCTCATCACCGCCAACCTGAACGGCATCCGCTCGGCCGCCACCAAGGGCTTCTTCGACTGGCTGAGCCATCAGCGCGCGGATGCCGTGGGGGTCCAGGAAGTCAAGGCGCAAGGCGATGTGGTGGCCGGCCAGTTCGACCGCTGCGGCCGCCTGCAGGGGCATTTCCATTACGCCGAGAAAAAGGGCTACTCGGGCGTCGGGATGTACATCCGCCACGAGCCCTCGGACGTGCGCATCGGCTACGGCTCGGCCGAGTTCGATCTGGAGGGTCGTTGGGTCGAAACCCGTTTCGACAAGCCCGGCCGCAAACTCAGTCTGATCTCCTGCTACTTCCCCAGCGGCAGCAGCGGCGAAGAACGCCAGGCTGCCAAGTTCCGCTTCCTGACCGAGATGGCGCCGCACCTGGCCGCGCTGAAGGCCGAACGCGAGTTCATCCTGGTGGGCGACATCAACATCGCGCACAAAGAGATCGATCTGAAGAACTGGAAGGGCAATCTGAAGAACAGCGGCTTCCTGCCCGAGGAACGCGCCTGGCTGGACCAGCTCTTTGGCGCGGCGGGCCTGGTGGACGTGTTCCGCACGCTGAATCAGAAGGAGGAGCAGTACACCTGGTGGAGCCAGCGCGGTCAGGCCTGGGCCAAGAACGTGGGCTGGCGACTGGATTACCAGATTGCCACCCCCGCTCTGGCGGCGCTGGCCAAGAAGGAAAAGATCCATCTGGAGCCGCGCTTCAGTGACCACGCACCGTTGATCATCGACTACGACTTCGAGCTTTGATTCAACTCGGGGTCACCCTCCGGCGCCGCCCCTAATATCGATCCATGCAGCGACGCGCCCTGCCCCTTGCCTGCGCCGCCCTCTGGGCCGGCGGCGCGCGCCCCGCTCGGGCCGCGCAGGCGGTGCTGCGTGTGCTGGCCTGGCCGGGCTACGCCGAGCCCGAGGTGGTGCAGGCCTTTGAGCAGCGGCACGGCGCCCGCGTCGAGCTCACGCTGATCGATACCGACGAGGCCCTGTGGCAGAAGCTGCGCCAGCAAGACGGTGCCGACTTCGACGTGCTCGCGCTCAATACCGTGGAACTGCGCCGCGCCCAGCAGGCCGGCCAGCTGCGCGCGCTGGAGCCGGCGCGTATTCCGGCTCTGGGGCGCCAGCTGCCACGCTTCCAGCGCCGCAGCAGCATCCCCGGACTGGAGCGCCAGCAAGGCGGCAAGACCGAGCTGGTTGGCGTGCCCTACACCTACGCGGAAATGGGCCTGATCTACGACCGCCGCCGCCTGCCGGAGGCGCCGACCTCGATCAATGTGCTGTGGGAGCCGCGCTGGCGCGGCAAGGTGCTGGTCTACAACGGTGGCAGCCACAACTTCACGCTGGCGGCGCAGACCCTGGGCCTGCCCACCCCATTTCGCCTGCAGGCGGGCGATTGGCCGCGCGCCGTTGAGCGCCTGATCGCCCTGCGGCGCAATGTGCTGGGCTTTTACAGCCAGCCCGAGGAGTCGGTGCGGCTGTTTCAGCGCCACGGCGCGGCGCTGATGTTCGCCAATTACGGCACCCAGCAGCTGCAGCTCTTGCGGCAGGCCGGCGCCGATGTGGGCTATGCCATCCCGCGCGAAGGCGCGCTGGCCTGGTTGGACTGCTGGGCGCTGACACGGCAGTGCCGCGATGCGGCGCTGGCGCATGCCTGGATCGACCATGTGCTGGGCGACCAGGCCAGCCAGCTGCTGGTGAAGCGCCAAGGCCTGGCCAATACCGTCAGCGAATCCATCGGCAGCCCGGGGGCGGCCAAGCTGATCTGGCTGGAGCCGGTAGAGGACGTGGCGCGGCGCGAGACGCTGTGGGCGCGCATCCGCTCGGGCGATCGGGCCGAGCGCGTGCTGGCGCCATGAAGCTCGGGCTCGCGGCACGCTTCGGCGCGGTGATCGCCCTCACAGGCGTGCTGGCCGCGGGCCTGACCGGTTATTACGGCTACTCAGCCAGCCGGCAGATGCTGCTGGACACCGCCGAGGAGCGGCTGCTGACCGCCACGCGTGTGCTGGCCCGCCAGCTCACGCTGGAACTGGGGAACGTGGCGCGCGATGTGCTGCTGTTTGCCGAGCACCCGGTGGCCGCGCAGCTGCTGCTGCGCAGCGACCCGCAATTGCAGGAGCGCACCGCGCGCAACACCGCCATCCTGTTCGAACGCATGCTGTTGACGCACCCGCAGTACTTCCAGATGCGGCTGATCGACACCGACAACTACGGACAGGAGGTGGTGCGGGTGGACCGGCTGCGCGACGGCGTGCGCCGTGTGCCCGATGCCGAGCTGCAGGAAAAAGGGCACACCCCCTATGTGTACGAGACCATCCGCCTGCCACGCGGCTCGGTCTACGTCTCGCGCGCGAGCATCAACCATGAGGTGGGTGCGCACATGGGTTCAGAGAAGCCGGTGCTGCAGATGGCCGCGCCGGTGCTCGATGCCCAGCAGCAGGTGCGCGGCGTGATCGTGGTCAATGTGGACCTGGAAGGCCTGTTTCAGCAGCTGTCGGTCGATCTGCCGACCGGGCTGCAGCTCTACCTGATGAATGGCGAGGGCGACTACCTGATCCACCCGGACAGAGCCAAGGCCTTTGCCTTCGATCGCGGCCAGCAGGCCCGCGTGCCGGAGGACTTCCCGGCCGCCAGCGCCCTGCTGGCCGCCCCCCGGCAGCGCAAGGCCGAGCTGGTGACCCACGTGGGTGGCCGTGGCGGCCAGGTGGCGGCCTTCGTGCGCCAGCCGCGCGGTGATCTGGCCATTGAAGAGGACTTCATCGTCGGCCTGGCCCAGCCCATGGACCAGGTGCTGGCCGAGGGCGAGCGCCTGGGTCGCGTCAATGTGCGCATCGTGCTCGGCTTCAGCGCGCTGGCCCTGCTGCTGGCGGTGCTGCTGGCGCGCGCGCTGAGCCGCCCGATCGGGCAGATCGTGCGCTCGGTGCGTGGTTTCTCGGCCCAGGCGCCGCTGGCCCATGAGCTGCCCAGCTCACGCAACGATGAATTGGGCGTGCTGGCGCGCAGCGTGCACGACATGCAGCGCCAGATCCACCAGCAGTTCGAAGCCCTGCAGCTCAAGCAGGTCGAAATGGACCGCCTGGCCAGCCACGACAGCCTGACCGGTCTGCTCAACCGCCGCGCCTTCCTGGACCGACTGGAGCACGCCCTGGCGCAGGCCCGTCGCAGTCAAGGGCGGCTGGCCCTGCTGTACATCGACCTGGACCACTTCAAGCCCATCAACGACCAGTTCGGCCATGCCGCAGGCGACGCCTTGCTGGAAGGCCTGGCCCGACGCCTGCAGCATCTGGTGCGCGAATCGGACACCGTGGCCCGTCTGGGGGGCGACGAATTCGTGCTGCTGATCGAGCAGGGCGCGGCCGACGACGGCGCGCTGCAGGGCGTGGCGCACAAGGTACTGGCTGCATTGCGTGAGCCGGTGCGCTTCCAGGGCCAGGAACTGGTGTGCGGCGGCAGCATCGGCATCGCCCGCTTTCCGCACGACGGACCGACGGCGGGCGAGCTGCTGGCTGCGGCCGACCAGGCCATGTACCGCGCCAAGACCGAAGGCCGGCACCAGGCCCGCTTCGCGCGCAGCTGATGGACCGGCCAGCCGCCCCGGGCTTCAACTCCCAGCTGGCGCGGCAGTTCCTGCGCATCGCCCAGCCCTACTGGCGCGACGCCGAAGAGCGCTGGCGCGCCTTCGGCCTGCTGGCGCTGCTGATGCTGCTGCTTCTCGGGCAGACCGGCTTCAACGTGCTGTTCAACCAGGAGACGGGCGAGTTCACCTCCGCCCTGGCGGCGCGCGATGGCGCGCGCTTCTGGTCCTCGATCGAGCGCTTCGTCTGGATCCTGCTGGCCGCGGTGCCGATCTATGCGCTGTACTACTTCGTGCGCGACACCCTGGGCCTGCGCTGGCGCCGTTGGCTGACGGTGCGCTTCCTGGGGCGCTACTTCGAGGATCGCGCCTACTACCACCTGAACGCCGACGGCACGCTGGACAACCCCGACCAGCGCATCGCCGAGGACATCAACAGCTTCACCAGCCAGTCGCTCTACTTCTCGATGATCGTGCTGGGAGCGCTGGTGCAGATGGCCGCCTTTGCCAGCGTGCTCTGGGGCATCTCGCCGCTGCTGATCTACATCCTGTGCATCTACGCGCTCATCAGCACCTTCTTCACCGCGCGCGTGTTCGGCCGCCACCTGGTGCCGCTGAACTTCGCCCAGCTGCAGCGCGAGGCCGATTTCCGCTTCGGTCTGGTGCGGCTGCGCGAGCACGCCGAGCCTGTGGCCCTGCACGGCGGCGAGGCGCACGAGCGCGGCACCCTGCAGCGCCTCTTTGACGCCGCCTATGCCAACTACCGCCGCGTGCTGCGCTGGCAGCTCAAGCTCAACCTGTTCCAGTACGCGCACAGCTTCCTGACCCTGGTGCTGCCCAGCATGGTGATCGCGCGCGACGTGCTGGAGGGCCGCCTGGAAGTGGGCCATGCGGTGCAGGCGGCCGGGGCCTTTGGCGCCATCCTCAGCGCGCTCACGCTGATCGTCGAGCACTTCGAGGGCCTGAGCCGCTTTTCGGCCGGCATCGCCCGCCTGCACGCCTTCCAGCGGCAGCTGGAGCAGCCGCATGCTTTGGACGGCATCCGCAGCGAGGCCGCGCACGAGCTGGCGCTGCAGGATCTGAGCGTCTACACCCCCGGCCGCGCGCAGTGCCTGCTGCAGGGCCTGAGCCTGCGTGTGCCGCCCGGCCAAGGTCTGCTGATCAGCGGCGCCAGCGGCACGGGCAAGAGCTCGCTGCTGCGCGTACTGGCGGGGCTGTGGGACGAGGGCAGCGGCTGCGTGCAGCGCCCCGCCGCGCCCGACATGCTGTTCCTGCCCCAGCAGCCCTACCTGCCGCTGGGGCCGCTGCGCGAGCAGCTGCTCTACCCGCACCCCGAGCGCGCCGTCTCCGACGCCGAGCTGCAGCACTGGCTGGAGCGCGTCAACCTGGCCGACCTGGCCGCGCGCTTCGGCGGCCTGGACGCCGAACGCGACTGGGGCAAGCTGCTGTCGATCGGCGAGCAGCAGCGCCTGGCCTTCGTGCGCGCCCTGCTGGCCCGCCCTCGCTACCTGCTGCTGGACGAAGCCACCAGCGCGCTCGACGCCGACAACGAGCGCCGGCTCTACGAGCTGCTGGCGCCGCTATCGATCACGCCCATCAGCGTCAGCCACCACCCGGCGCTGCGCGCCTTCCACCGCCAGGAGCTGGGTCTGAGCGGGGGCGGGCGCTGGACCCTGGGGCCGATTTAGTTCACTCATCCCAATCAAAGCGCCACCAGGCCAGGCCGCCCATCAGCAGCGCGGCAGCGCCGAGCAGGCCGGCCTGCTGGGCGGCCTCGGCCAGGCCCAGGCCGCGCCAGGTCATGGCGTCGAGGCCATCGATGGCCCAGCGGGTGGGCACCAGCAGGGTCAGCTGCTGCAGCCAGTCGGGGAACAGGAAGGCCGGCACCCAGGCCCCCCCCAGCATCACCAGCAGCAGCGTGGCCACGATGGCCAGGCCACGCGCGGCCTCGGGGGTGCGACCGAGCGCCGCCACCAGCAGGCCAAAAGCCGCCGTGAAGAGGGCAAAGCCCAGCAGCACCAGGGCCAGGCCCAGCCAGCTGCCCTGCACCCGCACGCCAAAGCCAGCGATGGCCACCGCCATCAGCACCGTGAACACGCCCAGCGCAATCAGCGCGCTGCTCAGCAGCCGACTGCCCAGCAGCAGGGCACGCGAGACCGGCGCGGCGCGCAGGCGCTTCCACAAGTCCTGCCGGCGCAGCAGCAGCAAGGCCACGCCCATGTCCACGCCCAGCATCAGGATGAACTGCACGCCCATGCCGGCAAAGGAATGCGCGTAGGCGTTGTAGCCGGCCTGCTGCGGCGCCTGCGCGGCCACCAGTTGGGTGTCAAAGGGTTGGCCCAGGCCGGTGGGGCCTGAGGCGCCCTGGGCCGGGCCGGCCACGCGCTGCACACGGGCCACCTGGTCGAACAGGGCCAGCAGTTCCTGCTGCTCGGCCGCGGGCAAGGCTTGCGCGGCCTGCACCTGGCCGCGCAGATCGGCCATCACGGGGCTGTCGGCCTGGAAGGCGGCCTGGCTGAGGCTGCGCATCGCATGCTGGGCCAGCAGGCCCTGCACCACGGCCAGGCCCATGGCCTTGGAGGGGTCGTGGTGCAGCAGGATCAGCGGCCGCGGCCCGGCGCCGAACAGCGCCCGGCCGGCCTGCTGGCCAAAGCCGGCAGGCAGCTGCACGGCGGCGTCCAGCTTGCCGGCGCGCACCAGGGCCTGGGCCGGCTCGGCGTCGAGCTCCTGCAGTTTCAAGTTCGCATCGGCACGCAGCGCGGCCACCAAAGCCTGGCTGACCGAGCTGCGGTCCAGATCGGTGATGGCCAGGCCGACGCCGACCTTCTTGGCGCTGCCGCTGCCGCCGAACAGGCTGCCGAAGAAGGCGGCGATCAGGATCGGCGCCAGCAGGGTCAGCAGCAGGGCGCGGCGGTCGGACAGAAAGATCCGCAGGTCCTTCTGGACCAGGGCGAGCAAGGCGTGCATCGTTCAATCCCTCAGCTGACGACCCGTGAGGGCCAGGAACAGGTCTTCGAGCGTGACCCGGCTGCTGGCCCAGCGCAGCGGCTGCAGGCCCTGCGCGGCCAGGGCCTGCAGCACGGCAATGCCGCCCTGCCAGTCCGCGAGGGCCAGGCGCAGGCGCTGCCCTTCCCGGCGCAGGCTCAGCACACCGGGCAGGTCTTGCAGCGCAGGCAGGTCGGCTGCGCTTTGCGCCAGCTCGATGTCCAGGCCCTGCCCGCCCTCCAGGCGCTGCAGCAACTCGGCGAGGCGGCCCTCGGCCACCACACGGCCGTGGTCCAGGATGACGATGCGGTCGGCCAGGCGCTCCACCTCTTCCATGTAGTGGCTGGTGTAGATCAGCGCCTTGCCGGCGCGCTTCAGGCCCTCCAGCAGCTCAAAGATGGCGTTGCGACTGTGCGGGTCCACGCCGGCGGTGGGTTCGTCCAGCACGATCAGCTCGGGCTCATGCACCAGCGCACAGGCGATGTGCAGGCGGCGCTTCATGCCGCCGCTGAAGGCGCGCGGCGCTTCGTCGGCGCGCTCCAGCAGGCCCACCTGGGCCAGCACCTCCCGGGCGCGTTGGCGCTGGCGGGCGCGGTCCAGGCCGTAGAGCGCCCCGAACAACTCGGCGTTGCGGCGCGCGCTCAGGGTCTCGAACAGCGCCAGCTCCTGCGGCACCAGGCCGATGCGGCGCTTGGCGGCGTCCGGCTCGGCCTGCAGCGCCTGCCCGCCCAGGCGGATCTCGCCGCCGTCGGGCGGCAGCAGGCCGCAGAGCATGGCCACGGTCGTGGACTTGCCCGCGCCATTGGGACCCAACAGCCCGAGCAGTTCACCGGGCCGCACGGCCAGGCTCACATCGGCCACGGCCGGCCGCGGACCATAGTGTTTGCGCAGGGCGGTGGCCTGCAGCAGCGCGTCTTGCATGGGGGCTCCCGAAAGCGAGAAGGCCGCAGCTTCGGCGCCCGCGGCGGCGCGCGCCGCCGCGCTGCGATGAGCGGAAGCCCCGCGGCGCCAACG
>JBDHSJ010000009.1:0-38937 GCA_039808065.1 Burkholderiaceae bacterium
CAGACCGTTGTCAAGAAGAAGGGCGCGAAGAAGACCAAGAAGGCCACCAAGAAGAAGGCCACCAAGAAACACAAGACCCTGCACAAGGCCAGCCGCCTGCACTGATGGCCACGCAGGGGCGTGGCCCCTGGCGCTGGCTGCTGCGCCCGTTCATCGGGCTGCTGGCCCTGCTGCTGCTGGCCGAGGAATGGCTGTGGGACGTGCTGCAGCGCGGCATGCGCCGCCTGGGCTTGGCCCTGCACCTGCAGCGCCTCGAGGCTTGGTTGCGCGAACTGCCACCCTGGCCCAGCCTGCTGCTGCTGGCCGCCCCTGCGGCCCTGCTGCTGCCCTTCAAGCTGGCCGCACTCTGGGCGCTTGCCCATGGCTACCAGTTTTTAGGGTTGCTGGTCTTCGTGGCGGCCAAGCTGTGCGGCACTGCACTGGCGGCGTACCTGTTCGATCTGGTGCGCGACAGCGCCCGACGCCTGCCCTGGTTCGATCGCTTCTATGGCTGGGTGATGGGCTGGCTGGCTCGCGCACGCACCTGGCTGCACGCGCAAGCCCCCTATCAGCAGGCCCGCGCCACCGCCCGCGAGCTCAAGCAGCGGCTGCGCCACGCCCTGGCGCGGCGGCGCCCCGCCGCCTGGTTGCGCTGGTGGCGTTCCGCCCGCGCGCGCCGTCACCGTTCTGGATAGCTCTACCGATTCCCATGCTTGCCAAACGCATCATTCCCTGCCTCGACGTCAAGGACGGCCGGGTCGTCAAGGGCGTCAATTTCGTCGGCCTGCGCGACGCGGGCGACCCCGTCGAAGCCGCCGCCCGCTACAACCAGCAGGGGGCGGACGAGCTGACTTTTCTGGACATCACCGCCACCAGCGACGGCCGCGACCTGATCCTGCCCATCATCGAAGCCGTGGCCGACCAGGTCTTCATCCCGCTGACCGTGGGCGGCGGTGTGCGCGAGGTGGCCGATGTGCGGCGCCTGCTCAATGCCGGGGCCGACAAGGTCAGCTTCAACTCGGCGGCGGTGGCGAACCCGGAGCTGATCCGCGCCGCCAGCGACAAATACGGTTCGCAGTGCATCGTCGTGGCGATCGACGCCAAGGCGAATGAACAGGGCGGCTGGAACGTCTACACGCATGGCGGTCGCAAGGACACTGGCCTGGACGCCGTGGCCTGGGCCGTGCGCATGCAGGAGCTGGGTGCCGGCGAGATCCTGCTGACCAGCATGGACCGCGACGGCACGCGGGCGGGCTTCAACCTCGCCCTCACGCGCGCGGTCAGCGACGCGATCGACCTGCCGGTGATCGCCAGCGGCGGCGTGGGCACCCTGCAGCATCTGGTGGACGGCATCCGCCAGGGCGGTGCCGACGCCGTGCTGGCCGCCAGCATCTTTCACGACGGACAGCACACGGTGGGCGAGGCCAAGGCCTTTATGCGCGCCGCGGGCATCGAAGTCCGGCTGTGAGCAAGGGCAAAGCCGGCGTGCCCGGCGAGGTTCGCATCATTGGCGGGCGCTGGCGGCGCAGCAAGCTGCCGGTGCCCGATCTGCCCGGCCTGCGCCCGACCGGCGACCGTCTGCGCGAAACCCTCTTCAACTGGCTGGGCCAGGAACTGGGTGGCTGGAGGGTGCTGGACGCCTTTGCCGGCAGCGGCGCCCTGGGGCTGGAGGCGGCCTCGCGCGGTGCCCAGGTCACCTTGGTGGAGCAGGACCCGCGCGCGCTGCGCAGCCTGCGCGACGTGGTCTCGCGTCTCGACGGCGCGGCCGACTGCGTGCGCGTGCAAGCCGGCGATGCCTTTGGCCAGATCGGCCCGGGCTGGGACCTGGTGCTGCTCGATCCGCCGTTCGAGGCCGATCTGTTCGAGCGCGCCCTGAACGCGGCCTGCGGCTCGTCCTGGATCTATCTGGAGGCGCCCCGCGAGTTCGCAGCACCCGAGGGCTACCGCCTGCACCGTCATCTGAAAGCCGGTGCCGTGTACGTTCATCTGTTCGCCCGGGAGAATTAGGGCCATGAAAGCCATCTACCCCGGCACCTTCGACCCGCTGACCCGCGGGCACGAAGACATCCTGCGGCGCGCCGCCAAGCTCTTTCCGACCGTCATCCTGGCGGTGGCCACGGCCCATCACAAGAAGACCCTGTTTACGCTGGACGAGCGCCTGGCCATGGCGCGCGAGGCCCTGGCCGATGTGCCGCAGGCGCAGGTCGTGGCCTTCGAGGGCCTGCTGAGCCGCTTCGTGCTGGAGCAGGGCGGCCAGGTGGTGGTGCGCGGCATCCGCGCGGTGAGCGACTACGACTACGAGTTCCAGATGGCTGGCATGAACCGCCAGCTGATGCCCGAGGTCGAGACCGTGTTCCTGACACCCGGCGACGACTACCAGTTCGTCAGCGGCACCTTCGTGCGCGAGATCGCGATGCTGGGCGGCGATGTCTCCCGGTTCGTCAGCCCGGGTGTGCTGAAGGCTCTGATGGCCAAGCGGGGGAGCTGATGGCGCTCAAGATTACCGATGAGTGCATCAACTGCGACGTCTGCGAACCCGTCTGCCCGAACCAGGCGATTTCGATGGGGCCGGAGTTCTACGTCATCGACCCGAACCGTTGCACCGAATGCGTGGGCCATTTCGACACCCCGCAATGTGCGCTGCTGTGCCCGGTCGCCTGCATCCCCAAGGACCCGGCGCATGTGGAAGACGCCGAGACCCTGATGCAGAAATACCTGCGCCTGACGGCAGCCAAGACCTGATCAGAGGTCCGCGCTGATGCTGGTGTCGGGGAAGCGCTCGTAGATCGCGCGCACGGCGTCCAGGCGGTTCATCAGCAGCGTCACCAGGCGCGGATCGAAATGCAGGCCGGCCTGGCTCTCGATGTAGTCGATGGCGGTCTCGAAGTCCCAGCGCTTTTTGTAGACGCGGTCGGACATCAGCGAATCCAGCACATCGGCCAGCGCCACGATGCGCGCCGGCAGCGAGATCGCTTCCTCGAACAGGCCCTGCGGATAGCCCTGACCATCCCAGCGCTCGTGGTGCTCCAGTGCGATCTGCGCGCCCATGCGCAGGATGCGGCGGTCGCTCTGGGCCAGCAGTTCGTGGCCGATGCGCGCATGCTGCTGCATCAGCGACCACTCGTCGGCGTCGAGCTTGGCGGGCTTGTTGAGGATGTGGTCGGGGATGCCGATCTTGCCGACATCGTGCAGGGGGGCGGCCTGGCGCAGGTGCTCGACCTCCATCGGCTCCATCCCCCAGGCTTGGCCCAGCAGGGCGGCCAGTTCGGCGATCCGGCGCACATGGGCGCCGCCTTCGTTGGAGCGCCGCTCGACGGCTTCACCCAGGATGTAGACCGTGGCGCGCTGGGTCTCCTGCACCTCCTCGCGCAGCAGCAGGGCCTCGTAGGTGATGGCCACGTTGGCGCAGAAGATCTCCAGCAGCTCCTGGGCCTCGTGGTCCACCGGGTCGGAGAACTCCATGTAGAGCAGGCTGACGCTGCCGCCACTGGTGCGGTAATAGCCCACGCAATGGTGCGGGTCGAAGTGGCTGCGCTGCTCGCGCTCGGCGCGGTCCAGCGCCTGCTTGACCTTCTCCGGCAGCTGCATCAGCCCCTGTTCGTCCAGCAGTCCGGCGTACTCAGGCGTGGCGGCCAGCACGTGGAGCTTGCCTTCCATGTGCGAGGCGGCATAGGCGGCGATGCGGTTGGCGCACAGGCCCTGGGCCTCATAGCCGAGCAGGTGGGCGACCTGATCGAGCACGGCCGAGGCGAAGACCTTCAGATTGTGCGAGTCGTAGATGCGCTGGATGGCCTCGATCGAGCGGCGCAGCGCCATCTTGCTCTGCTCGATGATGAGGATGTCGCGGTAAGAGCGCAGGGCCGCGAAGAAGACCGTGTTGAGCTTGCGCTTGGTCAGCTCGGTCTTCTCCTTGTAGTCATTGATGTCGTAGTTCTTGATGACATGCTCTTCGGGTGCCTGACCGGGCTGTCCGGTGCGCAGCACGATGCGGGAGCGGAAGTTGCGCATCTGCTCGCGGATATCGCGTGCCAGGTCCAGGCCGGCGTGCTCGGTTTCCATCACCACGTCCAGCAGGATCAGGGCCACATCGCTGCGACTCGCCAGCACCTGGCGCGCCTCGGCGGCGCTGTAGGCATGCAGGAACAGCAGGTGACGGCCGGCGAACTCGAAGTCCGCCATCACCAGTTCGGTCACTTCATGGACCTGGGGCTCGTCATCGACGATCAGCACCACCCAGGGGTCCAGCGGATGCTCGGTGGGTACCAGCACCGACTCGGGCGCGAACAGCAGGTCGTGATCGTCTTCGTCGTGTGAGGACATGGCGCGGCAACCGGTCCAAGGTGCCGGCGATCATGCCAGAAGCATCGACCCGGCCGCGCGGGCCGCGGTTCAGCGTCTGGTGGTCCGTGAGCGCGCCGTGCGCGATTTCTCGTCGTTGCGCGGCTTGTTGCGCGCTTCGGTCTCGGCCTTGCCCGCCCCCTGCGAGCCCGCCGCCTGACTGGCCGAGGGCGCGCCGGCCTCGAAGCGCTCGCGTTCGCGCTGCAATCGTTCCGCTTCCCGCGCCTCGGCCGCTTGACGTCGCAGAGCGGCGGCGCGGTCGCTCTGGCTGGGTTGGTCGTAGGCAATCGGGGTCGAGGCACCCGATTCCGCGGGGCAGGGGCGGTCGCGCAGCTCGCGTCCGCCGGGCCCGCAGCGGAAGATCAGCGGTCCGCTCTGCCGCCGTGTTTGCGCGAGTGCCGGCAGGCTAGTCAGCAGAAGAGGCAGCAGCAGGCGGCGGCGCAGGGTCATGACTGGGGCTCCGGGGTGGGCGCGGGGGCTTGGGCCGCTGGGGTTTGGCGTGCAGGCGCTGGGTCGCGGCGTCGAACTCGCCGGCCAGCAGCAGGGGCAGGGCGGGCAAACTCTTGTCGATGCAGGCCTGCAGCAACTCGCGCTCCGGCCCCGGCGCGCGGCGCAGCACATAGCCGGCCACGGCATCGCGCTGGCCGGGGTGGCCGATGCCCAAACGAAGGCGCCAGAAATCGTTCGAGCCCAGCTGGGCCGCCATGTCCTTGAGCCCGTTGTGCCCGGCCGCGCTGCCGCCGCGCTTGAGCTTGAGTTCGCCCGGCGGCAGGTCCAGCTCATCATGCGCGACCAGGATCTGCTGCGGCTCGATCTTGAAGAAGCGCGCCAAAGCCGCCACCGATTTACCGCTCAGGTTCATGTAGGTCATCGGCTCCAGCAGCCACAGATCCCCTGTGGGCGTGCGGGCGCGTGCGGCCAGCCCGAAGTAGCTGCGCTCGGCCACCAGCGAGACCTTGAGCTCGCGGGCCACCGCATCGATCCACGCAAAGCCGGCGTTGTGCCGGGTGTCTTCGTATTCAGCGCCCGGGTTGCCCAGGCCCACCAGCAATCTCAGCATGCGGGGGATTATCCCGGGGGGGCGCAGTGAGAATGCCCTGAAATACTGTTGCTCACAAAGCCCCTGCCCGGCTCAGCGGGGGCGCGCCGGCCGCCGCAGCTGCGGCGCGGCGCTCTGACGGAGTTTCTGCCCTTGCCCTTGCTGCGTGCCCGCACCGAACCTGGTTGGACGGCCCTGGTGCCCCAGGGTGACACCCTGCGTGCCGCCCATTTGCTACCTGCTGGCGCGGGCCGACCGGCCCGCCTGGCCTGGCACTGGCAAGGGCCTTGGGGCGAGCAGGAGGCGGTGCGCAGCGCCAGCCTGGCCGACCTGCACAAAGCCCACGGCGGGCGTGCCCGGCGCGTCTGGGTACTGGAGCGCGGCCACTACCAGATCGTGCCGACCGAGGCCCCACCCGATGTGCCGCGCGAGGAATGGAAGGACGCGCTGCGCTGGCAGCTCAAGGGCCAGCTCGATTTCTCCGCGGAGGATGCCGCGCTGGATCTGCTGACCCTGCCCAGCGATCAGCACCAGCGGCGTCAGACCCAGCTGCTGGCCGTGCTGGCGCCCAAGCACCGCTTGCGCGAGCTGGTGGCACAGACTGAAGCCAAACGCCTGGGCCTGGAGGCGATCGACATCCCCGAAACGGCGCTGCGCAACCTCGGCGCACGCCTGGAGCCCGAGAACCGCGCGCAGGCTTTGCTGAGCTTCGGCAGCGGCCAAGGCAGCCTGGTCATCACGCAAGGGGGTGAGCTGCTGATGTTTCGCCAGATCGAGCTTGCGGCCGAGGCCTTGGCCCACGAAGACGATGCGCGCCGCGACGCCGCGCTGGATCGCGCCGCACTCGAGGTGCAGCGCACGCTGGACAACTTCGATCGCATGTTCAGTCACCTCAGCCTGGCGCGTGTGCTGGTGGCGCCCGGGCCGGGCATGGCCGGCCTGGTGGGGCACCTGGGGCGGCTGGTGACGGTGCAGGTCGAGGCCCTGGACGTGCAGGCCCTGCTGGACCTGAGCGCTGCGCCGGACCTGCAAGGTGCCGAAGCCGCCCGCTGGCTGCTCGCCCTGGGCGCGGCCATGCGCGAGTAGGGGGCCGCATGCAGCACTTGAATCTCTTTGAGGCCAGTTTGCGCCCCGAGCGGCGTTGGCTGAACCTGCCGCGTTTGGCGCTGGCCATGGCGCTGCTGCTGGCGCTGCTCTGGGGCACGGGCCAATGGCTGACGCAGCGCGCCCGCGTGCAGCTGGAGCGCAGCGCTGCCGCTGAGCTGCAGATGCGCCAGCTGGGCCAGCAGGCACCGGCCCGGGCCGCCGCCGCGCAGCAGCAGGAACTGGAGTCGCTGCGCCTGCGCCTGGCGCAGGCGCGCATGTTCGAGGTGCAGCTGCAGAGCCTGCCGCCAAGTGAAGCCGCGCCCGAGTTGCTGGAAGCCCTGGCCCGTGCCGCCGGCCCCGAGGTCTGGCTGACCGCCGCGCACTGGGCCGCGGCCGAGCCGCGCCTGGAGCTGGAAGGGCGCCTGCTGGATGGCCGCCAGCTGCCCGCCTACCTGCGGCGCCTGGAGCAACAACCGGCCTTCAAGGGCCAGCGCTTTGCCCAACTCAGCCTGGGTGAGCCGGAGCCCGGCGGGTCGCAGAAGTTCCAGCTCCGCAGCAGCCCCCGTGCCAGCGGGAGAACCCGATGAAAAGTAGCCCCTTGCTGCAACGCTGGCAGCAGGCCAGCAAGGCCTTCGATGCCCGCGTGCCGCGCGAGCGCTGGCTGCTGGCAGTTGCCGGTCTGGCCTTGGTGCTCTGGCTGGGTGATCGGCTCTGGTTGGCACCGGCGCAGCGCCAGCTGGCGCAGGCCCGCCAGCAGGCCGAGCAGACCGAAAAGGCGCTGGGCGAGTTGCGCATGGCGCAGCAGTTGGCGCGTGACCAGGCCGAACTGCAGCACAAGCAGCGCGAGGACGAGCTCGCGCGCCTGCGCACCGAGCTGCAGGCTTTGGAGGGCCGCCCCGGCGCCCTGGAAGGCGCGCGCATGCTGGCGCTGCTGGAGGAACTGGTGCAGCGCCAGCAAGGTGGCTTGAAGCTGCGCGCCCTCACGGCGCTGCCGGATGACGCTGCCGCACCGGCTTCGACCGCGGCCTCTGCTGCCGGCCCGCGCTTGTACCGCCATGCCATCGAACTCGTTGTCAGCGGCTCCTACGGCGCCTTGCACCAGTACCTGCGCGATCTGGTCCAAAGCGAAGCCCGGCTGCGGGTGCGCCAGCTCTCCTTCACGGTGCGTGAGCACCCGGAGATCGAAATGACCCTGCAGGTCGAAACCTTGAGCCCGCAAGCGGCTTGGCTGACGCTATGAAGCGCTGCTTTCTCGCCAGCGTGGTCGTCTGCTTCCTGCCGCTGGCCCTTCCCTGCGCGGCGCTGCCGGATCCGACCCTGCCGCCACCGGCCTGGCGCACGGCGGCCAGTGGCGTGACGCCGGATGCCCCCGCGGCCCAGCCCGCACGGCCCCAGCTCCAGGGCCTGCGCCTGGGCCCGCGCCCCAGCGCCCTGATTGACGGCCGTGTACTGCTGCCCGGCCAGCGCCTGAACGGCTATCTGCTGCTGCGCATCGACGCCGAGGCCGCCGTGCTGCGCGACGCCGAGGGTCGCCAGCATCGCCTCCTGCTGCTGCCGCAGGACGACAAGAACAACATTCGCAAAGAGGCCCGCCCATGAATGCCTGGGTTCCCGCATTGATCCTCACCGGCCTGCTCGGCGCCGCTCAGGCCCAGGGGCCGCAAGCTGTCGAAAGCCAGCCGGTGGCCCCGCGCGCAGGCGCGTCCGCACAGTCCCTGCCACGCCTGGAGCGCTTCGACATCGCCCTCGTTGACGCGCCGGCGGCCCAGGTCTTCCTGCAACTCGCCCAGGGCTCGCCCTACCAGCTGCTGGTGGCGCCCGATGTGACCGGGCGCATCAGCCTGAACCTGCGTCAGACCACGGTGCTGGAGGCGCTGGAAGCGCTCAAGGAGCTCTACGGGTACGACTACAAGCTGAGCGGCGACAAGGTCTACGTCTACAGCAATGCCGTGCAGACGCGCATCTTCCGCATCAATTACCTGCCCGGCCGCCGCCAAGGCGAGAGCGATACCCGTGTGTCCACCAGTGCGCTGGCCGTCAGCGGTGGCGGCACCGGCAGCGGATCAGGACAAGGCAGTGGCAACAGCAGCGGGGGGAGTGGTGGCAGCGGCGGCGGCACGCAGCTGCGCAGCTTCGAGTCCGCCCAAGTCAAGACCACCTCGGACGCGAATTTCTGGGCCGAGGTGCGCGACTCCCTGACCTTGTTGGTGGGCACGGGGGGCGGTCGTTCTCTGGTGCTGAACCCTTCAGCTGGCGTCATCGTGGTGCGGGCCCCGGGGCCCGAGCTCGTGCAGGTGGAGCAGTACCTGCAGGCGATTCAGGTCAGCATCGAGCGCCAGGTGATGCTGGAGGCCAAGATCCTCGAAGTGAGCCTGAGCGACGATGCCAAGACCGGCATCAACTGGGGCGCCTTCGGCCAGCTGCTGGGCGGCTCGCGCGGCGGGCAGCTCAGTCTGGGTGTGGGCCAGCCGGGTGCCGTGCTGCGGCCCACCGGCCCGATCACCGATGGCAGCACCATCAGCCTGCCGGGCGCCAGCCTGGATTTGAATTCGCTCGGCCGCGGCTTCTACGGCCTGGCCTTCCAGGCCACCAACTTCGCGGCGCTCTTGAACTTCCTGGAGACTCAGGGCGATGTGCATGTGCTGTCCAGCCCGCGCATTGCCACGCTGAACAACCAGAAGGCCCTGCTCAAGGTGGGATCGGACGAGCTTTACGTCACCGGCATCACCAACAACAACAGCACCAACAACAACACCAACACCACCACGCAGGCGCCAACCCTGCAGCTCACCCCCTTCTTCTCCGGCATCGTGCTGGATGTGACGCCCCAGATCGATGCCCAGGGCCAGGTGATGCTGCATGTGCACCCCTCGATCAGCCTGGTGACCGAGCGCGAGAAGATCCTCGACCTCGGCACCCTGGGCAACTTCCGCCTGCCGCTGGCGGCCTCGACCATCAACGAGACGGATTCGATCGTGCGCGTGGGCGATGGCCAGATCGTCGCCATCGGCGGCCTGATGACGCAGGAGCTGCGCGGCGACCGCACCGGCCTGCCCGTGCTCTCCAATCTGCCGGTGGTCGGCAATCTGTTCGGCCAGAAGAGCAAGGTCAACCGCAAGCGCGAGCTGGTCATCCTGATCAAGCCCACCGTCATCCCGGCCGACGGCCGCTGGCCCGCCGAGTTGAGTGCGCCGGCCCTGCCGGTGCCGCCGGAGCCGCAGCGCAAGCCTGAATGAACCCGTCGGTATGAATCAACCTGTGCGCATCCGCCTGGGCGACCTGCTGACGCAGGAGGGCCTGATCCAGCCCGCCCAGCTGCAGGAGGCCCTGGCCTTGCAGAAGGCCACCGGGCGCAAGCTGGGTCGCATCTTTGTCGACAACGGTTGGGTCACCGAGGCGCAGATCGCCAAGACTGTGGCGCGCCAGCTGCGCGTGCCGTATCAGGACCTGGGCGATATGGTGGTGCGCCCCGAGGCCGTGCGCGCCCTGCCCGAGGGCCAGGCGCGGCGCATGCGCGCCATGGTGCTGGAAAGCGATGCGCTGGGCGCGCGCGTGGCCATGGCCGACCCGACCGACATCGCCGCCTTTGACGAGATCGCCCGCATCCTGAAGAAGGACGTGCAACTCGTGGCCGTGGCCGAAAGCCAGCTGATGGCGCTGATCGACCGCAGCTACACGCTGGGTGAGGACATCGGCAGCCTGGCCAAGGAGCTGACCACCGAAATGGGCGCGGTGGAGGACGAGCTGGGCGAGCTGCTGGGGCTGAACGCCGCTGCTGCCGAGGACGCGCCGGTGGTGCGCCTGTTGCTCTCGGTGTTCGAAGAGGCGCTGCGCAAGCGTGCCTCCGACATCCACATCGAGCCGCAGGAAAAGAGCCTGCGCATTCGTTTTCGAATCGACGGCGTGCTGCAGGTGCAGACCGAGGCCGACGCCAAGATCGCCAGCGCCGTGGCCCTGCGCCTGAAGCTGATGAGCGGCCTGGACATTTCCGAGCGCCGCCTGCCGCAGGACGGCCGCTTCCACGTCAAGCTGCGCAACACCAATGTGGACGTGCGCATCTCCACCATGCCCACCCAGCATGGCGAATCGGTGGTGATGCGACTGCTCAACCAGGGCACCGGCCTGCTCAGCCTGCCTGGGCTGAGCCTGCCCGAGCCGGTGGCCGCGGCCATCCACCGCGCCATCGCCCGGCCCAGCGGCATGTTCCTGGTCACCGGGCCCACGGGTTCGGGCAAGACGACCACGCTCTATGCCACGCTGAACGCGCTGAACAACACCGAGCGCAAGATCATCACCGTGGAAGACCCGGTGGAGTACCGCCTGCCCGGCCTGAACCAGGTGCAGGTGCACGAGAAGATCGAGCTCAGCTTCGAGCGCGTGCTGCGCGCCGCCTTGCGTCAGGACCCGGACGTGGTGCTGGTGGGTGAGATGCGTGACCAGGTGACCGCCGAGGTGGGCCTGCGCGCTGCCATGACCGGCCACCTGGTGCTCTCCACCCTGCACACCAACGACGCACTGTCCACGCCGATCCGCCTGCTCGACATGGGCGTGCCACGCTACATGGTGGCGCTGTCGCTCCATCTGGTGCTGGCGCAGCGCCTGGTGCGCACGATTTGCACCCATTGCAGCGAAACGCATGAGCCGACCCCGCAGGAGCGTGCCTGGTTCGAGGCCAATGGCGAGGACCTGGCCGGCGCCATGTTGAAGAAAGGCCGTGGCTGCGTGCATTGCAGCGACACCGGCTACTCGGGACGAACCGGCGTGTATGAGTTCCTGGAGATGGATCAGGATCTGGTCAATGCCCTCAACCGCGGTGACAACGAGGGCTTCGCCCGCGCTGGGCGTGCACAAATGAAGGGCAACAGCCTGCGCCACGACGCGCTGCGCCTGGTGAAGCGCGGCCGCACCACGCTGGACGAAGCGCTGCGCGTTTCGACCGCGGTGGATGACGAGGACGGTATATGAGCCCCCAGTCTCCCTTTGGTCGCCACCCCCCGCGGGGGCCGCAGCCCGCTTGGGGCGGCCCGGCGCGGGGCTGAGCCATGCCCAAGTTCGCTTACACCGGCCGCAGCGCGCAGGGGCGCGTCACGGGCTCGCTGGAGGCTGTCAGTGCAAATGCCGTGGCCGACCAATTGCGCGGCGAAGGGGTGACGGTCCTGAGCGTATCGGCCCAGGACGGTGGAGCCGCTGATGTCGGCCCCAGTCTGCAGCAGCGCCTGGATGCGCTGCTCAAACCTGCCATCCAGCCGGTGGACATGCTGGTCTTCACGCGCCAGCTGCACACCCTGCTGAAGTCGGGCGTGCCCATCCTGCGCGCGCTGGCCGGTCTGACCGAGTCGGCCACCAATGAGCGCATGAAGGAGACCCTGCAGGCGGTGCGCGCCAGCCTGGAGTCCGGCATCGAGCTGAGCCGCTGCTTCGCCCAGCACCCCAAGGTGTTCGACCACTTCTTCGTCGCCATGGTGCGCGTGGGCGAGATGACCGGCCGGCTGGACGAGGTGTTCCTGCGCCTGTTCGAGCACCAGGAGTTCGAGCTCTTCATGGGCCAGCAGGTGAAGTCGGCGCTGCGCTACCCGCTGTTCGTCATGGCCGCCATGGTGGCGGCGATCGGCGTCATCAACGTGATGGTGATCCCGGCGTTTGCCGGCGTGTTCAAGAGCCTGGGCGCCGAGCTGCCGCTGGCCACGCGCATCCTCATCGCCACCTCGGAATTCACCATCCGCTACGGCTGGCTGCTGGTCGGCCTGGTGGGCGTCGGCACCTTTGCGCTGAAGCGCTGGATCGAAACCGAACCCGGCCGCCTGGCCTGGGACCGCTTCAAGCTGCGCATCCCGGTGGCCGGCAAGATCGTCCTCAAGGCCGAGCTGGCGCGTTTTTCGCGCAGCTTGGCGCTGGCGCTTCGCAGCGGCGTGCCGGTGGAGCAGGCGCTCACCGTGGTGGCGCAGACCTGCGAGAACCGTCATGTGTCCGGCAAGATCGAAGGCATGCGCGCCAGCATCGAGCGGGGTGAATCCCTGCTGCGCGCGGCCATCGCCACCGGGGTCTTCACCCCCGTGGTGCTGCAGATGATCGCGGTGGGCGAGGAAACCGGCGCCGTCGACGAGCTGATGCAGGAGGTGGCACAGCTCTACGGCAACGATGTGCAGTACGAGCTCAAGACCCTGGGCCAGCAGATCGAGCCCATCCTGATCGTCTTCCTGGGCGTGCTGGTGCTGATCCTGGCGATGGGCGTGTTCCTGCCGATCTGGGATCTGGGTCGGGTCTCCTTCAAGCGCTGACGCCGTGCAGCTGCGGCGCTATCTGGAGTTTGCGGTGGTGGTGGCGGTCTTGGGCGTGCTGGCCTGGGTGCTGCGCGCCCGCTTTGATGCCATCCAGGCCGAAGCCCGTTCGGTGCAGCTGCGCATGGCGGCCGAGGCGGCGCGCAGCAACGCGCAGCTGCTGCAGCTCAAGTGCCCGGATTGGGCGGACCTTGCGTGCATGCAGCGCGTGCTGACGGAGCTGCGCCGTGCAAGCCTGCAGGTGCCCTTGCCCGCCGAAGCACAGCAGATCGACAACTGGCCTGCAGAACCTGGGCAGCAACGCCTGCAGGCGCTTGCCAGCGCGACCGGACTGAGTGACCTGCGTGCAGGTTGGAGACTGCGGCCGCTGGGAGCAGAACGGCTTGAAGTGACTCTGTCGAATGTGAACGAATGCCGTTTCGTGTTGCACGCCGACATCAAGGCCCGCATCATCCGCGCCGAAGATATCCAATCCCGTTGTTGAGCTACAGATTCCCTAGAACAGGAGATTCACCATGCGTTCCAGCCCCCGTCTGCAAGCCGGCTTCACGATCATCGAACTGATCGTGGTCATCGTGATCCTGGGCATCCTGGCGGCGACGGCGCTGCCGCGATTTGTTGATATCAGCAGTGATGCTCGCCTCGCTGCGACACAAGGCGTAGCCGGAGCAGCGGGATCGGCGGCGACCGTGAACTTCAGCGGTTGTTCGATCACGAACCACAACCGCACGGGCGCGAACGCAGCAAAGTGCGCCTTGGTGTCGGACTGTGACTCTGTGAAGAATGCGATGCAGGGTGGAGCTTGGCCGAGCGGGTACACCGTGGCTGCGGTTGGCACCCTTCCGGCCGTTGCCAATGGCACTTCGTTTACTTGCCGAGTCACGGGTTCAGGCGCAACGACAGCAGACTTCACCGGCATCTTTGCTGGGAATCCCTGATCTGCCATGAGCCCATTGGGCCGGCTTGCGCTTGGCCTTTGGGCAGCTGTCTTTTGGCTTTGCCTGGGCGCCGCCCAGGCCGCCACCTACAGCTACCGCAGCGACAGCTTTGCCTGGGAAAGTGCGGCCAACACCGTCAACACCTGGGACGGCGGCAGCTGCACCGGTTACCCCGGTGACGACGACCGCGTCACCATCAACTTGACCGGCGGTTTCGTCTTCCGCTTTGCGGGCGTCGATTACAGCTCGGTGCGTGTGCTGTCAAACGGCATGCTGCAGTTCGGCAGCGATACGGGTTTCTACCGCAACTACGCCAACACCACGCTGCCAGCCGGTCCGGCCACGGCCCGGTCCGGGTGCACGGCGGCCGCCACGTCGCGGGTCATCATGGCCTACTGGACCGACTTGGATCCTTCGCGTGCAGGCAGCGGCAAGGTGAGCTGGGAACAAAAGGGCACGGCGCCCAATCGGCGGCTCGTGGTGTCCTGGAACAGCGTCTACCAGTACAACACCAGCACCCCCTACACCTTCCAGATCATTCTGTACGAAGGGGGCGAGTTCAAGTTTCAGTACGGCAACGCCAATGCCACCGGCTCCCGGGCCACCATCGGCGTGCAGGTCAGCAGTTCGGACTACACGCTGTACTCCTTCAACAGTGGCTACAACGCCAATGGCTCGGCCATCCGGTGGTTCGTGCCATCGGGGTTGCCGGAGCGGGTGGCGGAGTACCGTTTCGATGAGTTCGTGTACTCCGGGCAAGTGGGTGAGGTGCGCGATTCCTCTGCCCAGGAACAGCATGGCGTCGGGGTGGGTGATGCCGTGACCGACCCCGGCGGGCGCGTGTGCCGGGCCCTGGATGTCGCGCGCAACACCGATGCCACTCGCCAGGGCGCTGACACCCTGCTGAATCTGCCCGCGGGCGTTGGCAACAGCGGCACCCTGTCGTTCTGGTATCGCGCGGCGGTGTCTTGGAACAGCAGCCTGGCCGCGATGCTGATGGACGCCAGCGGCCAGACCGACCAGCCGTTCTATCTTCAGCGTGATGGTGGCGGTGTGCTGCGCCTGCGCCTGACCGATAGCTCTGGCACTGGCCTCAGCGCCAGTTCATCCGCACAGAGCTTCTCGGCCAACCAGTGGGTTCACGTGGCCGCCACCTGGAAGCTGGCCGCCGGCAGCAACCAGAGCACGCTGCGCCTGTATGTGAACGGCAACTTGGCCGGGACGGGGGTGGGCACCACCACGGGCAACCTGGCTTCCAGCCTCAGCAGCCTGTTCGTGGGTGACAACCGCTTGAGTGCCGCGCCATCCGGGGGGACCGACGATTCAGCCAATGGGCGCATCGACGAACTGCGCATCTACAACTACGACCTCGGGCCGGTGGAGATTGCGGCCGACATGGTGCAGACCCATACCTGCACGCCGCCGCTTCACCATCTGGAGATTCGCCACCCCAGCGGGGCCGGCGTGACTTGCACCGCCTCCAGCTTCGAGCTGCGTGCCTGCACCGACGCCAGTTGCACGGTCCCCTACACGGCCGGGGTGAGCGGCACCCTGAGCGCCGGCCACGCGAGTTGGCTTTGGCCTGGCGGCGGCAGCTTCAGCATTCCGGCGGGCAGCAGCAGCGTGACGGTGCAGGGGCAATTGCCGGTGGCAGGCAGCGCGCTGCTCGGGGTCGCGGCCAGTTCGCCTGCGGCCACCAACGCTTTGCGCTGCAACTTTGGCAGCCCCGAATGCACTTTCACCTCGGCCACTTCGGGTTTCCTGCTCAGCCTGCCGCACCACCGCTCCGAGGCGGCAACGACGCTGGGCATTGCGGCGGTGCGCCAGAGCGACAACAGCCTGGCGTGCACGCCGGCCTTTGCCAGCGTCAGCAAGAGCCTCACGCTTTCATGCGGCTATGTGAACCCGGCCAGCGGGACGCTGCCGGTGCGGGTAGCGGGCCAGGCGCTGAATGCAGCGGGCAGCAGCGCGGCGGCCTGTGGAAGCCGCACCCTTTCGGTGGCCTTCGACGCCACCGGCACCGCCAGCCTGTCGCTGCAGTACGCCGACGCCGGACGCTTCAGCGTCACGGCCGACTACAGCGGCTCCGCGGCTGGTGGTGATGCCGGTTTGAGCATGACCGGGAGCGTGCAAGCCGTCGCGGCGCCGAAGGACTTCCTGTTCAGCAATCTGCCGTCGGTGGATCAAGTGGCGGGAGCAGCCTTTGGCCTGCGCCTGACGGCCCGCAACAGCGCCGATGCCGCCACGCCCAACTTTGGGCAGGAAGGCGAAACGGTGAGCATCAGCCACACCAAGCTCACGCCCAGTTTTGCGGGCGCCCAGTCCGGGAGCTTCAGCCATGGGGCATTGAGCTTCGTGGCCGGGGTGTCGAACCCGGCCAACTTGATTTGGACCGAGGTGGGTACCATCAGTTTGGCGGCAGCGCTGAATGACAACGATTACCTGGGCAGCGGCTTGGCGGTCAACGGCAGCACCAGTTCGCCCGTGGGCCCGTTCCGGCCGGCGCGCTTCAAGGTGGGGGGCACTGCGGCCTGTGGCAGCTTCAGCTACGCCGGGTTGGTGGGTTCCGCAGATCTGACAGGCCAAGCCTTGCCTGGCGTGACCGTGGAGGCTGTCAATGCACTGGGCGCGCGGACATTCAATTACGACGGCAGCCAGGGCAACGCAAACGACTACGCCCAGGCCTTGAGCTTTGCCGAAGCCGTGCCTTCCGGCAAAGGCAGCTTCGACCCCGGGAGCGCACCCGCGAGCCGCTTCGTGCAGGGCATCACCCCGGCCCTGGACATCAGCTATCGCCTCAGCAGCAAGGCGACCGGACCCTTCAGCACCAGCCTGCGCGTGACGGATGCACTGGGCGTGAGCAGCAGCGGCGGGGCAGAACCCAGCTTTGCCCTGCGCAGCGGCCGCCTGCTGCTGCAAAGCGCCATCGGCGGCAGCCGTAACCCACTGGCTCTGCCGCTGCGCCTGGAGTACTGGAGCGGCAAGAGCTGGGTGCTTTCCAGCGACGACAGCTGCACCAGCGCCGTACTGGCCAGCAAGGGCAGCGCCGTGGCGCAGTCGAATCGCGTCGGCCTGAACGGTGCTGCGGCGGGCTGGACGACGGCGGTGCAGTCGCTGAGCCTGGCCGGGGGCATCGGCAGCCTGACGCTGGGCGCGCCCAGTGGCGGTGGCGCAGGAACGGTGGAGGTGGCGCTGAACCTGGGCAGCACCAGCACCGATCGCGCCTGCCTGCCCAACCACCCGAGCACGACCGGCGCGGGCCTGCCCTGGCTGCGCGCCCGCCATGGCACGCTGAACGGCTGTGCCGACGCCAGCAACCCTCTGGGCCGCTGGGACAGCGATCCGAGCGCGCGGGCCAGCTTCGGGTCCGTCACCGCCGAGAGCCAGAAGAGGCTGCATGAGCGTCAGGTGTACTGAGCCGCGCGGCTTCACCCTGGTGGAGTTGGTGGCCGTGCTGCTGCTGCTCGGCGTGCTGGCGGCCGTGGCACTGCCGCGGCTCGCGGGCCTGGGCGAGTTCCGCAGCGACGCCTGGCGCGGCCAGGCACTGGCCGGCCTGCGCCTGGCGGCCGCAACGGCCGTGGGGCATCGGCGTCTGGTGTGTGCCAGCTTTGCGGCCGACGGCAAGCTGAGCCTGAGCGTGGCGAGCGGCAACCCGGCCACCAGCTGCGCCAGCAGCCTGCCCGGGCCAGATGGCAGCAGCAGCTTCGCGGAGGCGGCCGGCACCGGTGTCAGCGTCACGCCGGCCGGCACGCTGTACTTCCAACCCAATGGCCGCGTCAGCCGCGATGGCGCCGGCCTGCAGGTGGCGAACCGCAGCATCACGGCCAGCGGCATGGCGGCGATCACCGTCTACGGCGAGAGCGGCCATGCCGAGTAGGCAGCGCGGCTTCACCCTGGTTGAACTGATCCTGGCCATCGTGGTGCTGGGCGTGGGCCTGGCCGGGGTGCTGCTGGCCTTCCAGCAGACCACGCGCAGCTCGGCCGATCCGCTGGTCAACCGCCAACTGCTGGCGATCGCCGAGGGCATGCTCGAAGAGGTGCAGAGCCGCCCCTACAGCAGCAGCACCCCGGCCGTGGCCGGCGGCTGCGCGCGCAGCGGCCTTTATGACATTGACGACTACGCTGGCTACAGCCAGGGCATTTGCACCGTGGCGGGCGTTCCGGTGGCCGGGCTGGCGGCCTATTCGGTCGAGGTGGCGGTGGCCACTGTGAGCCTGGCGGGCGTGCCAGCCAAGCGCATCACGGTGACGGCGCGACGCGGGGCGGCCGACAGCCTGCAGCTGATGGGCTGGCGCACGGGGTATGCGCCATGAGGTCGAACCGCGGTTTCAGTCTGGTCGAACTGATCCTGGTCATCGTGGTGCTGGGCGTGCTTGCCGGCGTGGTCACCGTATTCGTGCGGCCGGCCGTGCAGGGCTTCATTGCGCAGCGCCATCGCAGCGAACTGCAGTCGGCCGCGCAGGGGGCCCTGCAGGCGATGCAGCGCGACATCCGCTCGGCCGTGCCCAACTCCATCCGCACGCCGTCTGATCAATGCTTCGAGCTGGTGCCCACCGTGGGCGGCGGGCGCTACCGCATGGCGCCCGACACCATCAACGACACCGCCGGATGCGCCACTGCGGCCAGTTGCTCCGCCGTGCTGGACCCGGGCAGCCTGACCCAGCGATTCGATGTGCTCGGCCCCCTCAATGGCACGGCGGCAGCCAATGATTTCGTCGTCGTGGGCAATCAGAACGGCAACGAGGTCTATGGCAATGGCATCAACCGCAGTGCCATCACGAGCCCGAACGAGGCAATGGACAAGCCGGCCTTCGGCAGCCAGCGCATTGCCATCACCCCCATCCAGTTTCCGAACGGTGGTTTCGGCGGGCGCTTCCAGGTGGTGTCGGGCAGCGAGCAGGCGGTGTTCTATGTCTGCAGCGGCGCGGGGCTGGACGCCGCCGGCAACGGCACCGGTCAGCTGCTGCGGCGCAGCGCCTATGGCTTCAATGCCAGCTACCCGAGCGCCTGCCCGGCTGCCGCTGCGGCGGATGCGGTGCTGGCCACTCGTGTTTCGGCCTGCAGCTTCGAATACAGCCAGGCCGCGCTGACCGAGTACGGCCTGATGGGCCTGCGCCTGGAGTTGAGCCGCGATGGCGAGACGGTCAGCCTGCAACTGGGCGCCATGGTGGCGAACATTCCATGAGGCGGCACGACCAAGGGCTGGGCGCGCTGGCGGCGCTGGTGGTGCTGGTGCTGCTGGCCTTGCTGGCCGCCAGCGTGGTGCGGCTGAGCGTAGGCGCCCAGGCGGGCACGGCGCAGGAGGTGCAGGGCGCGCGCGCGCAGGCGGCGGTCCGGGCCGGCATCGACTGGGGTCTTTACATGCTGCTGAAGGCCGGCTGGGCTGGCTGCAGCGCGGTCGCCCCGCAGAGCCAGACCCTGGACCTGCGCAGCGAAACCGGCTTTCGCGTCACCGTGAGCTGCACCGGCACCAGCTACAACGAGGGCGAGACCGTGCCCGGCACGGCGGCCACGGTGCGCGTCTACCTGCTGCGGGCGGTGGCCTGCAACGGCAACGCGGCCAGCTGCCCGGACAACGCGGCGGCCACCGGGGCCCAGTACGTGGAGCGCCAGCGCGAGGTGACCGTCAGCAATTGAGCCCCACAAAGCAAAAAGCCCCGCCAGAGCGGGGCTTTGCAGGCGCACAGGGTGCAGGCGCGAATTACTTCTTGCCCTTGGCCTTGCCCTTGGCGGGAGCGGCCGGAGCGGCAGCCACCACGATCTCTTCGACCTTCGGCTCCACCGGGGTGGCGACGACGGGGTTCGGCTTGCCGTGGGTGACGACCTTGACGCCGGCGGGCAGCTTGATGTCGTTGACATGCACGCTGTGGCCCTTGGTCAGGCCGCTCAGGTCCACTTCGATGAACTCGGGCAGCTCCACCGCGACGCAGGTGATTTCCAGCTCGTTCAGGATGTGGCTGACGGTGCACTTGTCGGTCTTCACGGCCACCGATTCGGCTTCACCGATGAAGTGCAGCGGGACCTTCTTGGTGATCTTGGTGGTGTTGTCCACGCGCTGGAAGTCCACGTGCAGGACTTGCGGCTTCCAGGGGTGGTACTGCACGTCACGCAGCAGCACCTTGGATTCCTTGCCGTTCAGTTCCATGTCGAGGATGGAGCTGTGGAAGGCTTCCTTCTTCAGGGCATAGAACAGGGCGTTGTGATCGAGTTCGATCATGGTGGGCTCGCCGGCGCCGAAGACGATGCCGGGGACCTTGCCCGAGATACGCAGGCGGCGGCTCGCACCAGTGCCTTGCAGCTTGCGCTCGAAAGCGACGAATTTCATGGTTTCACTCCAGTGAGTCGGCGGCTCGCGACCAAACCGCCGTTTGCAAAAAGGGGCCGCCAAGGGCGGCCCCGAGGGAAGACACCTGACGGCGTCTGATTCTTAGAAATTGTTGTTCTGCTCGCTAAACAGCGAGGTCACCGACTCGCCATCGCTGATGCGGCGGATCGTCTCGGCAAACAGGAAGGCCACCGAGAGCTGGCGGATCTTGCCGCAGGCCCGGGCCGCGTCCGTCAGCGGAATGGTGTTGGTGATGACCACTTCGTCCAGGGCCGAGCCGGCGATGCGCTCGATCGCGGGGCCGCTGAGGATGGGGTGGGTGCAATAGGCGTAGACCGACTTGGCGCCGCGGTCCTTCAGGACCTCGGCCGCCTTCACCAGGGTGCCGGCGGTGTCGATCATGTCGTCCATGATCACGCAGTTGCGCCCCTCGATCTCGCCGATGACGTGCATCACTTCGGAGACGTTGGCGGCCGGGCGGCGCTTGTCGATGATGGCCAGGTCGCAGCCGAGTTGCTTGGCCAGCGCGCGGGCGCGCACCACGCCGCCGACGTCGGGGCTCACCACCACCAGATCCTGGTAGCTCTTGCTCTTCAGATCGGAGAGCAGCACCGGGCTGGCATAGATGTTGTCAACCGGGATGTCGAAGAAGCCCTGGATCTGATCGGCGTGCAGGTCCATCGTGAGCACGCGCTCGATGCCGACGGTTTCCAGCAGGTTGGCCACGACCTTGGCCGAGATCGGCACGCGCGTCGAGCGCGGGCGGCGGTCCTGGCGGGCGTAACCGAAATAGGGGATGACGGCGGTGATGCGGCGGGCGCTGGCGCGCTTGAGCGCATCGGCCATCACCAGCAGTTCCATCAGGTTGTCGTTCGTCGGCGCGCAGGTGGGCTGGATGACGAACACGTCGCGGGCGCGGACGTTTTGCTGGATCTCAACGGCCACCTCACCGTCAGAGAAGCGCCCGACCGATGCACGGCCCAGTTCAGCGCCCAGATGGGTGGCAATTTCCTGCGACAGCGCCGGGTTGGCGTTGCCGGTGAACAGCACGGTGTTGTTGAGCACGGGGCGTTCCTTTAACGGCAGCTACGGCGCCAGGCACAGCAGAAAAAATTTGGCAGGGGAGGAAGGACTCGAACCCTCGCATGTCGGAATCAAAATCCGATGCCTTAACCAACTTGGCGACTCCCCTACACAGGACCCCGACTGACGCCGTTGCCCTCAAACCTTCAGTCGTCCAGCCACGCCGCCAGCGGCAAGGCTTCCAGACTGCGACAGATTCTTCCCTCCCACTGCTCCGGAACCTCAATGAGGTCCCCAAGCTTGGTCGCCATGGGCGAGTCGTCTCTGTCAATCTGCGCAAACACCGCGCTGCCTGAACCGGTCATCCGGCTGTTGCCGAAGCGGTTCTGCAGCAGGTTCAGCGCGTCTGCGATTTCCGGGCATTGCGCTTGCGCGGCGGCCTGTAGATCGTTTCGCTGCTGAAGCCATTTGTCTGCAACAGAGCCCGCGACTATAGACTGTGTTTTTGAGGTCTGCAAGAGGGGGCTCGAAAAAATTGCAGCGGTCGGCAAGCTCTGGCGCGGCTTGAGCACGGCCAGGCGCAGGCGGGGCAGTTCGACCGGCGTGAGTTGCTCGCCGATCCCGCGCGCCAGCGCCGGGCCACGGCCCAGGAAGAAGGGCACATCGGCGCCCAGCGTCAGGCCGAGCTGCATCAGGCGCTCGCGTCGCCAGCCCAGGCCCCAGAGCCGGTTCAGGCCGATCAGCACGGTGGCGGCATCGGAAGAACCGCCGCCCATGCCGGCACCCGAAGGCAGGCGTTTGTCCAGGTGGATGTCCGCGCCCAGGGTGCTGCCGCTGGCCTGCTGCAGGGCCTGGGCGGCACGCACGCACAGGTCGTTGGCCGGCAGCTCAGCGGGGCGGGCATCCTGACGCTGGATGCGGCCATCGCTGCGCCGCTCCAGATGCAGGGTGTCGGCCCAGTCGATCGGCACGAACAGGGATTCAAGCAGGTGGTAGCCGTCGGCGCGCTTGCCCACCACATGCAGGAAGAGGTTGAGCTTGGCCGGGGCCGGCAGGTCGTAGAGGGCCTTCATGAATGGGCGCCCCCAGGCGGCGGCAATTGCCCGCCGCCACCCCCCGAGGGGGGCGCGTCCAATCGGGAGCGGCCCGTCGCTGACTCGGACGGGTTGAGCAGGATGCGCAGACGCAGCGCGCCCTGGCCGCCTTGTGCCGGGCGGCTCAGCAGCAAGCGCTGGGGGTCTTCGCGCTGAACCAGCCAGCCGTCCTGCACAAAGCCCAGCTCGTGCGCCTCATGCGGGGCCAGCGGGCTGGGGCGCCCGTGCAGCCAGTCGAACAGCAGGCGTAGCGGCAAAGCCGGTCCTTGCATGGCTTGGCCCAGGGCCCAGCCCAGTTCGGCCATGTCAGCGTAGCGCTGCGGTTGGCGGGTGTCGTCCAGCCACAGGCCGGCTTCGTCCCAGCGCGCCTGCGCCAGGGTGGTGCCCAGCGGGCTGTTGAGCAACAAGCTGCCGCGCTTCAGATCGCCCTGCAATTCAAACAGCGCCGAGCCGGCCTGCGCGCGCTGGCCATTGCCCGCTTCCACTTGGTAACCGAGCTTGCCGCTCCAGCCCTGGCTGGGTGGTGGCGCTGGCAGCGGCGCGCAGCCCGCCAACAGCGTGCTCAGCAGCAGGGCGCGGCGCCTCATCGCAGGCCCAGGCGGCGGCGCGTGCTGCGCAGCACCTCGTTGCTGCCGTCGCGCGCGCTGGTCTCGTCCAGCAGGCGGCGCGCCTCGTCCTGATTGCCGCGCGCCCACAGCACCTCGGCCAGATGGGCGGCGATTTCGGTGTCCAGGCGGGCCCGGTAG
This sequence comes from Burkholderiaceae bacterium, assembly GCA_039808065.1. GTDB lineage: Bacteria > Pseudomonadota > Gammaproteobacteria > Burkholderiales > Burkholderiaceae_C > Inhella. The sequence goes on from JBDHSJ010000009.1 coordinate 22,847, forward strand.
GCGCGACGCAGCAGGGTCTCGGCCTCGTCCAGCTTGCCTTCACGGAACGCCACCCAGCCCAGGCTGTCGACGATGGCGGGCTCCTGGCCGCCGATTTCCAGCGCGGACTCGATCAGCTCGCGTGCTTCGCCAAGGCGCAGGCTGCGTTCGGCCAGTGAATACCCGAGCGCGTTGCGGGCATGGTGATGACGTGGGTCCAGCTCCATCACGCGGCGCAGCTGGCGCTCCATTTCGTCGAACTGTTTGAGCCGCTCGAGGCTCATGGCCTGCTCGTAGAGCAGATCGGTGTTGTCGGGTTCAGCCTTCACGGCCTGGCCGAGCAGTTCGTGGGCGTCCTTCCAGCGGTTGGCCTCGCGCAGGATCTGCACCTCGGCCAGCAACCGGCGGCGCTCGATGTCCGGGCCGTCACCGGGCAGGACGCGGGCGGCCGCGCGCGCTTTGTCCAGCTCACCCTGCCTGGCCTGAAGCAGGGCGCGGCGGAAGGCCACTTCGAGCGCGCGCTGCGGGTCCTGGGCATCGTCCAGCACCTGTGCGGCTTCCTTGAGCTGACCTTGTTGCTCCAGCGCCTGCGAGAGCAGCAACAGGGCTGAAGCCTGTGCGGCCTGGCGGTTGGCGTGGCTCTCGGGCAGGCGCTTGAGGTACTCACGCAGCGCGGTCTCGGCCTGCTTGGGCTGGCGCAGGTCCAGGGCCAGCGAGCCGATCGCATAGGCGTGGCCGATCTCATCAGGCTGTTCGGTGGCCAGGACCTGGAACAGGGCGAGCGACTCGACGCTGCGCTGATCGCGGGCCAGGGCACGCGCCCAGGCCAGCCGGTAGGCCGGGTCGCGGCTGTTGCGGTCGATCAACTCCTCGGCGGCTGGCAGGTAGCGCACCAGGTCCAGGGCCTGCCAGGCCGGCAGCTGGTTGTCGGCGTCAAGCTGGCGCGCTTCGCGCAGCTGGTTCAGGGTCAGCGGGTGATTGCCGGCCTGTTGCGCCAGCTGGGCGATGACGCAGGCGGCCAGCGAGCGGCGCAGGCTGCGGGCGGCGGCGTTGTCGCGCTCGGCCGCCAGACCGGGCTCCAAGGCCTCGAAGGCGTTGGGCTGGCGCACCAGGCGGGGCAGCGTGGCCAGGTGCTGGGCACGAGCCTGGCCATCCGGGCTTTGCTGCAGCCAATCCAGCAGCGGTCCGGGCAGTTCGGTCAGCTGACCCAGGGCGGCCATCAGCTGCAGCTGGGTCTGCAGGGCCTCGGTGGAATCGGGCAGGGCCTGGCGCCAGGCGCGCGTGGCCTGCAGGGCCTCATTGCCGGCGCGGGCCTGCAGGGCCACGTTGACGACGCGCCGGAACAGCGCTTCGTCGCCCGTGCGGCGCGCCGCGTCCAGCAGCACCTGGAAGGCCACGCCGGGTTGGCCGCGCTGCAGCTCCAGCTCGGCGATCAGCAGTTGGTAGAACAGCGGGGCATCGAGCGCCGAGCTCTGCACCGGGGGGGGCGGGGCACTGGCAGCGGCGGCCACCGGCGGTGCGGTGGCTTGGGCCTGGGCGAGCAGGGGCAGGGCCAGGGCCCAGGGCAGAAGACGGCGAAGAGAGGGTGCAGGCATGGCGGCGCCGATTGTGCCGACTGGGGTCCGCACCGCCGCTTGGCATGGGTTCCTACACTGGCGAGATGCCCGAACTGCCTGAAGTCGAGATCACCCGCCAGGGCTTTGCCGCCGCGCTGGAAGGCGCCACGCTGCAGGATCTGCGCCTGGGCAAGCCGCTGCGCTGGCCGCTGGGCATCGCGCCCACTGCCCTGCGCGGCGCGCGCATCGGTGCCGCCAGCCGACGCGGCAAGTACATCTGGCTGCCACTGGACCGGCCCGAGCCGCAGGGCGGCCTGTTGCTGCACCTGGGCATGTCGGGCTCGCTGGCCTTCACACCGGAACCGCAGGTGCTGGGCCCGCACCAGCACCTGGCCATCGACACCAGCCAGGGTTGCCTCACTCTCACCGACCCGCGCCGCTTCGGCGCGGCGGTCTGGTCTCCCGCACCGGACCAGGAGCCGGCGCGTGCCCTGCTGGCGGGGTTGGGAGCCGAGCCCTTTGATCCCGCCTTCGATGCCGCTGCCTTGCACCGCGGTCTGGAGGGCCGGCGCGTGCCGATCAAACTGGCGCTGTTGGCGGGCGACGTGGTGGTGGGCGCTGGGAACATCTATGCCTGCGAGGCGCTCTGGCAGGCCGGCATCCACCCGGCCACGCCGGCCAGTCGTGTCGGCCCCAAGCGTTGCGAGCGCCTGCTGGCGGCCATTCGTGCGGTGCTGCAGACGGCGTTGGCAGCCGGCGGCAGCACGCTGCGGGATTTCTCCAGCAGCCTCGGCGCCATCGGCCGCTATCAGAGCTTGGTGGCCGTGTACGGCCGCGAGGGCCAGCCCTGCCCGCGCTGTCACACGGCGGTGCGGCGCATCGTGCAGGGTCAGCGCTCGACCTTCTTCTGCCCGCGCTGTCAGAAACCATGAACGCCGAGTTCGCCCCGTTGCTGGTCGCCTGGCAGCGCCGCCACGGCCGCCATGCATTGCCCTGGTCGGGCAGCCGTGATCCTTACCGGGTCTGGCTCTCTGAGGTGATGCTGCAGCAGACCCAGGTGACCACGGTGCGGGCTTACTACGCCCGTTTCCTGGAGCGCTTTCCAGATGTGCGAGCCCTGGCCGCGGCACCGCTGGATGAGGTGCTCACACTCTGGGCCGGGCTGGGCTACTACTCACGCGCCCGCAACCTGCACGCTTGTGCGCAGGCCGTCGCGGCGCTGGGGGGTTTTCCGCGCACGGCGGCGGCGCTGGAACAGCTGCCCGGCATCGGCCGCAGCACCGCGCGCGCCATCGCGGCCTTCTGCTTCGACGAGCGGCTCTCCATCCTCGACGGCAATGTGAAGCGCGTGCTGGCGCGCCTGCTGGCTTTTGAGCAGGACATCGCGCAGACGCGCGCCCAGCGCGAGCTGTGGGCCCTGGCCGATGCGCTGGTGCCCGAGCAGCCGGCCGACATGCCGGCCTACACCCAGGGTCTGATGGACCTGGGCTCTGGTGTTTGCACGCCGCGCCAGCCGCGCTGCGGCGAGTGTCCGGTGGCGCCGCTGTGCCGGGCGCACGCGCAGGGCCGGCAGGCCGAACTGCCGCTGAAGAGCCGGCGCCTCACCCGCAGCCGGCGTGAGCATTGGTGGCTGTGGCTGGAGCGCTGCGAGGACCAGGCGCTCTGGCTCCAGCAGCGCCCGGCCACAGGCGTGTGGGCCGGGCTGTGGAGCCTGCCGCTCTTCGACAGCGAAGCCGAGCTGCAGGCCCTGCTGCCGCAGCAGGAACTGGAGTTGTTGCCGCGCATTGACCATGCGCTGACCCATTTCGACTGGGTGCTGCACCCGCGCCGTGCGCGCTGGGCCGAGGGTGAGCCCGAGCTGCCCGGCCGCTGGGTGGCGCGCGAGGAGCTGCCGCGCTACGGTCTGCCCGCGCCCTTGCAGAAGCTGCTCGGATGAGCAATGAGCCAAGCTGGGACTGGCTGAGCGAGGACCTGCTCTGCCTGCGCCTGCCTGGCGAGCCAGCCCTGCCGGGTCAGCGCCGCCTCTTGGCTTTGGCCCGGGCACTGCGCGGCCGGCCCGAGTTCATCGACCTCGTGCCCGGCCTGCACAGCCTGAGCTGCGTGCTGGCACCCGACGCCGAGCCCGCTGCCGCCGAGGCCCTGGCGCGCAACGTCTGGGCCAAGGCCCCGACCCGCGCGCCGCTTGGGCGGGAGCGCCTGCTGCCGGTGCGTTATGGCGGCGAAGCGGGGCCGGACCTGCCCGAGGCGGCCGCCCTGCTGGGCCTCAGCGAGGCCCAGCTGATCGAAGCCCATTGCGCGCCGGTCTACGAAGTGGCCTGCCTGGGCTTTTTGCCCGGCTTTCCCTATTTGCTGGGCCTGCCGCCGCAGCTGGCGCTGCCACGCCGCGCCACGCCGCGCCTGCGTGTGCCGGCGGGTTCGGTGGGCATCGGCGGCGCGCAGACCGGCGTGTACCCCTGCGAATCCCCAGGTGGCTGGCAGCTGATCGGCCGCTGCACGCAAGCCCTGTTTGACCCCGCGGCGGCCGAGCCCAGCTGGCTGCTGCCGGGCGACCGCCTGAGGTTCGTACCCGCATGATCGAGATCCTGCGCTGCGGCCCGCTCACCACCGTGCAAGACCGCGGCCGCTGCGGCCTGCGCCATCTGGGCGTGCCGGCTGCGGGCGCGCTGGACGATTGGGCGCTGGCGCGGCTCAACGCCCTGCTGGGCAATGCGCCCAAGGCTGCGGCGCTGGAGCTGGTGGCCGGGCCGCTGGAGTTGCGCATCGAACGCGCGGGCTGGCTGGCCCTGTGCGGGGCCCCCTTTGAGATGCGGCTGGACGGTCGTCTGCTGCGCCCCGAATGGCGCTGGCCCTGCAGTGCCGGCCAGGTGCTGCGCCTGGAGGGCCCTGTCAGCGGCCAGCGCGCGCTGCTGGGCTTCGCCGGAGGATTGGAGGTGCTACCCGTGCTGGGCGCGCGCGCCACCGATCTGCGCAGCGGTTTCGGCGGTCTGCACGGCCGTGCGCTGCGCAAGGGCGATCGGCTGCCGCTCGGCCCCGCGCTACCGCTGCGCGGTGTGCGCGGCTTGCGCGCACCCGCATGGGACGGCCGGCTGCGCGCGCTGCCGGGCCCGGAGCTGGCCGCGTTGGATCTGCGCTCGCGCGACGCGTTGTGGAGCGAGGCCTGGAAAGTCGAGTCGCAGAGCGACCGCATGGGCCTGCGCCTGAGCGGCCCGCTGCTGAACCTTCGTCGCCCGCTGGAACTGGCCTCCACGGCCGTGCTGCCCGGCACGCTGCAGCTGCCGCCGGCCGGCCAGCCCATCGCGCTGCTGGCCGATGCCGGCACCACGGGCGGCTACCCGCGCGTGGCCTTGGTGATCGCTGCCGATCTGTGGAAACTGGCGCAGGCGCGGCCGGGCTTCAGCCTGCGCCTGCAGTCCTGCACCTTGGAGGCTGCGCGCGCCGCCCGGTTGGAGCGCCAGCAGGAACTGCAGCTGCAGCGGAGGGCCTTGCTTGATTGAATTGAATGCCGATGTGGGGGAGGGGGCCGGTGCCGACACCGAACTGCTCGCCCTGGTGGAGCGCGCCAACATCGCCTGCGGTTGGCATGCGGGCGATGGCGCGCAGATGCGTACCGCCCTGCAGGCCTGCAAGGCCTTGGGCGTGGCGGCCGGTGCACACCCGAGCTTCCCGGATCGCGCCGGCTTTGGCCGCACGCCCATGCAGCGGGCGGCGCAAGATGTCGAGGCCGATCTGATGGCACAGATTGCCGGCTTGCAGGCCCTCGCGGTGCGCGAGGGCGTGCGCTTGGCGCATGTCAAGCCACACGGCGCGCTCTACAACCAAGCCGCGCGCGATGGCGTGCTGGCCGACGCGGTGGCCCGTGCGGTGCGGGCCGTGGACCCCGGCCTTGCCCTCGTCGGCCTGGCGGGCAGCCAGCTGCTGGTCGCGGCGCAGCGACACGGCCTGCGGCCCCTCGCCGAAGCCTTCGCCGACCGTGCCTACGCAACCGACGGCAGCCTGCTGCCACGCGGCCAGCCGGGTGCGGTGCTGCATGAAACCGAGGCCGTGCTGGCCCAGGTGCGCGAACTGGTGCTGCATCAGCGGGTGCACTGCGCAGCGGGCTGGCTGCCCCTGCAGGCGGACACCCTCTGCCTGCATGGCGACGGCCCCGCCGCACTGGAACTGGCGCGCGCCCTGCGGGTGCATTGGCCTCGGCGCTCCAGCGCCTGAACGGCGGTTTGTGCCCGGCTCAGGCGGCCGCGCGCTGCGCCGGTCCGTTCAGCTGCGCCAGCAAGCGCTGCAGCACGGCGGCTTCCGGTGCGCCCAGCCGGCTGCTGTGCAGCAGGGCCTCGCGCTCCAGTTCCTGCAGGCGCCAGCAGAACTCGTCGACCAGGGCCTGAAGATCGCGCTGCAGCTCGGCGTCCTGCGCCTCGGCGACCGTGTGCAGCAGGGCGTCGGGGGCCAGGCTGTCGAGCCCGGCACTGCTGAAGCCTGCCAGCAGGCGGCGCAGCCGGGCCAAGTGCAGATCCAGCAACTGGCTCAGGGTGGCGCTGGCGCGTTGCTGCTGCTGGTTGGCCCAGGGCAGCAGGGCGCGCGCCTGCTGCAGGGCGCGTGCCAGGCGCTCCACCCGCACCTGCCCCAGGGCCAGCGGGGCGGGTTCCCAGCTGCGCGCCTGCGGGGCCTGGGCGGCCTGGTGCACCCAGCCCAGCAAGGCGGGGTGGAACTCGCCGGGAATCAGCCGGGCGGCGATGCTGGCACGCAGCAGCGCGCTGCCGCCGGCCTCCAGCAGCCCGGCCAGCCACTCGGCCGCGGCCAGCACCTGGTGATCCAGCGGGAAAGCGCCCTGAGCAATGCCGCGCGGGAATCCGAAGCCATCGAGCCGCTCGTGGTGGTCGAGCACGGCCGCCGCCACGGCCGGGCCGGCACCTTCCATGCGCTGCAGCACGCGGTGGGCGATCAGCGGGTGGCTGGCGATCGGCCGCCACTGCGGGGCAGCCAGGGTGTCGGCCTGGCCAAGCAGTTCCGGATCCAGGTAGAGCTCGCCGACATCGTGTAGCAGGGCGGCCAGCGCCAGCTGCTGGTGGCGCTCAACCTGACCGGGCAGCAGGCGCCGGGCCTGGCTCAGGGTCAGCAGGGCGACCCGCAGTGCATGCGGCAGGTGCTGCCGGTCGGCCAGCAGCGTCAGCAAGGCCTGCACCGGCGGGCTCAGCTCCAGCCGGCCCAGGGATTCCGGCAGCGGCCGGCCGCGCCCGGCCGGGCAGAGCGGGGCCAGCAGCTCGTCGGCTTCCAGCAAGCGCTGTGCCTGTTCAGCCAGTTGCGGGCCCGTGATGGCTTGCTGGACCAGCACGCATTCCTCCAGGGGCCGGACCAGGCGGTTCAGCAGCAGCGCCTCACGGGCCGTGGAGTCGATGCGGCTGCCCTGGCTCAGCAGGCAGGTGCCGTCTTCCGCCAGGATGGCCTGGCTGGCTACCAGCGTCTGCCGTGCCCCGCAGGCCAACAGGTGGTTGAGGTAGTGCGGATTGACTTCCGCGGCTGCTTCTTGAAGTGCGCCCATCCTGACTCCCTGGCGCCAGGTAGGGGCCCTGGCCCGCACATCTTGTGGGCTGCGTCGGCGGTCGCCAAGCGAAAGCCGGGCCCTTCCTCCAAGAGGAGGAGCGGCTGCAGCCTGGATCCGGCAGACGGACCGGCGTGCGTGCCGCTTGCCCGGGCCGGGCAATCGGCGTACCTTGGACCCAGCGGCCCGCCCGCGTGGCCGCCTTGGAGACTGCCATGCGCAAACGCATCTACTGGCTGCTGCCCAACCACCGCAGTGCCCGCCAGGTCATGGACGACCTGTTGCTGGCGCGGATCGATGAAGGGCACATCCATTTCGCGGCCCGCGAGGGCGCCGAGATGGACGGCCTGCACCCGGCCACCCTCCTGCAGACATCCGACCTTGTCCAGGCGGCGCAAGTGGGCCTCGGCATGGGCGCGGCCCTGGGTGGGGCGGCGGGCGTGCTGGCCGCCTACCTGCTGGTGGATGGCGGTTCGCGCGCGGCCGGCGTGGTGATGCTGATGGCTGGCGTGGGCGCGGCCCTGGGCACCTGGAGCGCCAGCATGATCGGCAGCTCCACCCCGAGCCGGCGCTTGAAGCGTTTCGAGCAGGCCATCGAGAACGGTGAGTACCTGCTGATGGTGGATGTGCCGCGCACCCGGGTGGACGAGGTCGAGGCCCTGCTGCAGGCCCGCCACCCGGAGGGGCATTCCGAGGGCCTCGAGCCCCATATTCCAGCCTTCCCCTGAGAGGCTGAGAGCCGCCTGATCCGGCGCGGTGCCACTTCAGGTACCGCGCTGTGCAGTGCATCGCAGTCAAGCTGCGCGGGGCGCTGGCGCTCCCTAATCTGACCTCATTCGTGATGTCAGGAGACCGCCATGTCCCGCTCCAAGTTGTTGTGTTCCCTGCTGGCCGGTTCCCTGTTGGGTAGCGCCCACGCCCAGGAGGGTCAGCTCGGTGGCTTCAAGGCCGGCATCGAGCTGCGCGAGCAGGCCACGCAGAAGGAACTGGGTCTGCCCCTGTACCCAGGCGCCCAGTTGCAGCGTGACGACGCCAAGGACAAGGGGGCCGTGACCCTGGGCCTGTGGGGCGGCGCATTCGGCCTGCACCTGGCGGTGGGCAAGTACGCCAGCGCCGATCGCCTGGACGAGGTGGCGCGCTACTACCGCGTGGCCATGGCCGCCTACGGTGCGGTGCTGGAATGCCGGCCCGAGAACTCGGGCGCCAAGGCGCCCAAGCCGGCGGCCGAGACCCTGAGCTGTCAGGACGCGGAGCCCGGCCCGGGCGGTCTGGTGCTCAAGGTGGGCAAGCCCAAGGATCAGCGCGTGGTTGCGCTGCAGACCAAGGGCGCGCAGGTGTACTTCCAGTTGGTGCGCATCGAAGCGCGTGGCACCTGAGGCCGCTCGTGCCTAGCGCCGTCCCCGCTCCGCATCCAGCTCGCGGTGCCGCTTGAGGACCTGGCCGCGGTGCGCGAACTGCAGGGTCAGCTGCTCCACCAGGTAGACCGAGCGATGCTGGCCGCCGGTGCAGCCAATGGCAACCGTGAGGTAGCTGCGTTGGTCCGCTGCGAAGGCCGGCAGCCATTGGTCCATGAATGCAGCGATCTGGCTGCGCATCAGCGCCACCTCGGGCTGCATGTCCAGGTACTGCGCCACCGGTTCGTCGCGGCCGGTCAGCGCCCGCAGTTCGTGCACGTAATAGGGGTTGGGCAGCACGCGCACGTCGAACACGAAATCGGCATCCGAGGGCACGCCATGCTTGAAGGCGAAGCTCTCGAACACCAGGGTCAGTGAGCTGCCGCGCACGCTCACCAGATCGCGCACCCAGGCGCGCAGCTGGGCCGGGCGCAGCAGGCTGGTGTCGATGACCGTGCTTTCCACGCGCAGCGCGGCCAGCAGCTCGCGTTCGATCTCGATGGCGTCCAGCAACAGGCGCGAGTCATCGGCGGCACCATGCTCGCGCTCCTCGCCCGTCACGTCGCGCAGCGGGTGCGGGCGGCGGGTTTCGCTGAAGCGGCGCAGCAGGGCGTCGGTGCTGGCATCCAGAAAGATCGAGCGCACCGCGTGCCCTTCGGCGCGCAGCTGTTTCAGCAGCGGCAGCACATGGGGCAGCGAGCCCTTGGAGCGCACGTCCACGGCAATCGCCACCCGGCGCGCCTCGCGCTGGCGCTCCAGCGTCATGAAGTTCAAGAGCAGCTCGGGCGGCAGGTTGTCGATGCAGAAGAAGCCCGCATCCTCCAGCGCGTGCATGACGATGGATTTGCCGCCGCCGCTCATGCCGGTGACGAGCACCAGCTCGCGCGTTCCATCGCTCATCGTGAGGCCCCTTCCAAAAGTTCCAGCGCATGGGCCAAGCCGGCCTCGCTGCGCGTCGCGCCGCCCAGCATGCGGGCAATCTCACGCACGCGCTCTTCGCCACGTACCGCGCGCACCTGGCTGCTCACGCTGCCCTTGCCGGCCTCCTTGGCCACCACCCAGTGCGAATCTGCGCACGCTGCCACTTGGGGCAGGTGGGTGACGGCCAGTACCTGGCGCTCGACGCCCAGCTGCTGCATCAGCCGCCCCACCGTCTCGGCCACCGCGCCGCCCACGCCGGCGTCGATCTCGTCAAAGATCAGGGTGGGCGCGCCATGGCGATCGGCCTTGGCGGTGCAGACGGCAATCGCCAGCGCGATGCGCGAAAGTTCGCCACCCGAGGCCACCTTGGCCAGCGGCCGTGGCGTGGCACCGACATGGCCCGCCACCAGCAGCTCGGCCGACTCCATGCCGAAGCTCTGCGGCAGTTCCTGCGCCAGCAATTCAATCTCCAGCCGGCCGCCGGCCATGCCGAGTTGCTGCATGGCCTCGCTGACGGCCTTGGCCAGCTTGGGCGCCTGACTGCGGCGTTGCTTGCTGGCCTTGGCCGCCGCGGCGTCGAAGGCGCGGCGGGCCTGGTCCAGCGCGGCCTGCAGGGCGGCCAGATCCGATTGGGCATCCAGCGCGGCCAGTTCCTGTTGCCACTGCTGCTGCAGCGCCGGCAGCTCGGCCGGCGGGCGGCGGTAGCGGCGCGCCAGCTGCATCCAGCTGGACAGGCGCTCATCCAGCTCGCCCAGGCGCCCGGGGTCGGGCTCGGCGGCGTGCAGGTAGGCGCGCAGGGTGTGGGCGGCGTCGTCCAGCTGGGCTTGGGCGCCGGCCAGGGCGTCCAGGGCCGACTGCAGTTGCCCGTCAAAGCCCACCACCTCCTGCAGCGCGTGCGTGGCCTGGTTCAGGCGCGCGTCGGCGCTGTCCTCCGCCTCGCTGAGGGCATCGAGCGCCAGGCGGCTGGCGTCGATCAGGGCCTGGGCGTGCGAGAGCCGCTGGTGTTCGGCGTTCAGCTCCGGCCACTCCTCGGCGCCGGGGGCGAGCTTGGCGATTTCGTCGAGCTGCCACTGCAGACGCTCGCGCTCGCGCAGCAGGCTGTCCTGGCGGGTCTGCGCGTCCTGCAGGGCCTGCTGGGCGGCGCGCCAGGCGGCATGGGTCTGGGCCAGGCTGCTTCCATCCACCTCGGCGAAATCGTCCAGCAGGGCGCGCACGCTGGCCGGTCGGGTCAGCTTCTGCCAGGCGTGCTGGCCGTGGATGTCGATCAGCCGCTCGCCCAGTTCGGCCAGCTGGCCCACGGTGGCGGCGCTGCCATTGATCCAGGCGCGGCTCTTGCCCTGGGCGTCGATGACGCGGCGCAGCAGCAGCTCCTCGGTGCCGAAGCCGGCGTCCTCCAGCCAGGCGCGGGCCGGGGCGGGCAGGTCGAACTCGGCGCTCAGCTCGGCGCGCGGGCAGCCCTCGCGCACCACGCTAGCCTCACCGCGGCCGCCCAGCAACAGCTGCAAGGCGTCCAGCAGGATGGACTTGCCGGCGCCGGTCTCACCGGTCAGGGCGGCAAAGCCGGGTTCGAAGTCGAGTTCAAGGCTCGGGACGATGACGAAGTCCCGCAGGGAGAGTCGGCGCAACATGGGTCAGGATCCACCTTCGTACCAGCGGAGTTTGCGGCGCAGGGTGGCGTAATAGCTCCAGCCGGTCGGGTGCAGGAACAAGGCGTGGTGCTGGCTGCGTTGCACGGTGACGCGGTCACCATGCTGCACATGGGTCAGCGATTGCATGTCGAAGTTCACCGAGGCGTCGCGGCCGGCCACCACCTCCAGGCTGACGACGCCTCGGTCCGGCAGCACGATCGGCCGGTTCGAGAGGCCATGCGAGGCGATCGGCACCATCACCCAGCCGGCAATGGACGGGTGCAGCAGCGGCCCGCCGGCGCTCAAGGCGTAGGCGGTGGAGCCGGTGGGCGAGGCGACGATGACACCGTCGGCACGCACATTGGCCACGAACTCGTCGCCCACATGGATGCGCAGCTCCACCATGCCGGCGGCGGCACCGCGGCTCACCACCACATCGTTCAGCGCCAGCCCGGAAAAGATGTTCTGGCCATCGCGCCACACGGCGCCTTCCAGCATGCTGCGCTGCTCGGTTTCGTAATCGCCGGCCAGGATGGGCGTGAGCGCCTCGCGGAACTGGTCGGCCGGGATGTCGGTGATGAACCCCAGGCGCCCCTGGTTGATGCCCACCAGCGGGATGCCGTAGCGCGCCACCTCGCGGGCGAAGCCCAGCATGGTGCCGTCGCCGCCCACCACCACGGCCAGATCGCATTGCTGGCCGATCTCCTGCGCGTCCAGCACCGGATAGCCGGCCAGATCGGCCGATTCGGCGTTCTGCCGCTCCAGACTGACCTTCAGGCCCTGCGCACGCAGGAACTGGCGGATCTGTTCGACGATGGGGCCGCTGTTCGGGGCCTGGTGCTTGGCCACGATGGCGACATGCTTGAAACGGGGTCCCGACATGGCGCGGAATTACAGCATGGGGATATTGCGCGCCTTGGGGCGCAGGCGGCCTTCCTAGAATTGCCCCCATGCTGGACGAGCGCGCAAGATCCCTGCTGAAAACCCTGGTGGAGCGGTACATCGCCGACGGCCAGCCCGTGGGCTCGCGCACCCTGTCCAAGGCCTCGGGCCTGGAGCTCAGCCCGGCCACCATCCGCAATGTGATGGCCGACCTGGAGGAGCTGGGCCTGATCGCGAGTCCGCACACCAGTGCCGGCCGCATCCCCACGCCGCTGGGCTACCGCCTGTTCGTGGACACCATGCTGACCGCCCGCCCCAGCCTGCTGGAGCGCGAGGTGCACGCGCTGGAAGGCCAGTTGCAGCCCGATCAGCCGCAGCGCGTCATCACCCACGCAGCGCAGATGCTCTCCAGCCTGTCGAGCTTCGTCGGCGTCATCACCGCGCCGCGCAAGCCCTCGGTGTTCCGCCATATCGAGTTCCTGCGCCTGGGTGAGCGGCGCGTGCTGGTCATCCTCGTCAGCCCCGACGGTGATGTGCAGAACCGCGTGGTGATGACCGCGCAGGACCACAACCAGAGCGAGCTGACCGAGGCCGCCAACCGTCTGAACGCCCAGTACACCGGGCTGGCGCTGGAAGTGGTGCGCGAGCGCATCCGTCTGGAAGTCGAACAGCTGCGCGGTGAGATCGCCGGCTTGATGAGCGCAGCCGTGCAAGTCTCGGATGACGATGCCTCCCAGCAGGAGCAAGTCGTCATCAGCGGCGAGCGCAACCTGCTCTCGGTGCAGGACTTCGGCCAGGATCTGAGCAGCCTGCGCCGCCTGTTCGGCCTGTTCGAGGAAAAGGCGCAGCTGATGCGCCTGCTCGACGTCAGCAGCCGCGCCGAAGGCGTGCGCATCTTCATCGGCGGCGAGAGCCAGGTCGTGCCCTTCGAGGAGCTGAGCATCGTCAGCGCGCCCTACGAGGTGGATGGGCAGGTCGTCGGCACCCTGGGGGTCATCGGCCCCACGCGCATGCCCTACGAACGCATGATCCAGATCGTCGACATCACCTCGCGCATGGTCGGCCAGGCGCTGAGCCAGGGCCGGCCCTGAGCGCTGCCGGCGCCTGACCGGGGCGCGCAACAAATTGCGACAGATCAAACCCGCGCAATGGGCCAGCCACTAGGCTGAGCCCATGAGCGACGGCCAAGAGCACGACACCGTTCCGGCAGCCCTGGATGGGCTGGCGCCAGCCGCATCGGCCGCACCCGCGGTGTTCGGCGGCGATGCCGAGCGGCTGTGGGCTGAGCTGGACCGCGAGCCCGAGCGCCAGGCGCCGCACCTGGGCGATGCGCTGGTGGAAGCCGGTCTGTTGCACCCCCAGCAGCTGCGCCAGGCCCTGCGCTACCAGGGGGCGCTGGCCCAGCATGTGCCTTTTGGCGAGGTGCTGGTGCTGCTGGGTCTGCTGACCCCCGCGCAGTTGCGCGCCATGCTGGCAGCCTGGATGGGTGTGCCCACCGTCGATCTGGACCAGTTCCAGCCCGAGCAGGAGGCGCTGGCGCGCGTGCCGGCCAGCCTGGCTGACCGCGAGGCCGTGCTGCCGCTGATGGTCCGCGGCGACACCCTGGTGGTGGCCGTCTCGGACCCCTGGGACCACCGCCTGCTGGAGATGCTGCGCTTCACCACCGAGCTGCGCGTGCGCCCGGTGCTGCCGGTACCCGGCACCCTGGCGCCTGCGCTGGCCCGCGCCTACCGCCTCACCGCCGGCCTGCCTCGCAAGGCGCCCACGGCCTCTACTCCGCCTGCCAGCCTGACCGAGCTGGCCCGCGACCTGGCCCATGGTGACGAACCCGAGGCCGCCGCCGAGGTCGTGTCCGAGTCGGACAACACCCTGGTGCGGCTGGTCAACCGCCTGATCCAGGACGCCATCGAGCTGCGCGCCTCCGACATCCACATCGAGACCTTCGAGCCCCCGCACCCGGTGCGCGTGCGCTTGCGTGTGGACGGCGAACTGCGCCGCCACCTCGATCTGCCGGCGCGCGTGCGCTACGCCATCGTGGCGCGGCTGAAGATCATGGCCGAGCTCGACATTTCCGAGCACCGCCGCCCGCAGGACGGCAAGCTGGACTTCGCCCGCTTCGGCGGCGCGCGCATGGAGCTGCGCATGGTCACCGTGCCCACCAGCGCCGGCCTGGAAGACGTGGTGCTGCGCCTGCTGGGGGGCATCAAGCCCTTGCCGCTGGACGCCATCGGCCTGGCGCCTGCCAATCTGGCCGGCATGCGTCAGGTGATGGCCAAACCCTATGGCCTGCTGCTGATCTGCGGCCCCACCGGCTGCGGCAAGACGACGACCCTGCACTCGGTGATGCGCGAGCTCAACCAGGAGCAGCGCAAGATCTGGACCGCCGAGGACCCGATCGAGATCAGTCAGGAAGGCCTGCGCCAGGTGCAGATGAATCCGCGCATCGGCTGGACCTTTGCCGCGGCCATGCGCACCTTCCTGCGCGCCGACCCCGACATCATCATGATCGGCGAGATGCGCGACGAGGAAACCGCGCGCATCGCCGTCGAGGCCTCGCTGACCGGTCATTTGGTGATGTCCACCCTGCACACCAATTCGGCCCCCGAGTCCGTCACGCGCCTGCTGGAAATCGGCCTCGACCCCTTCATGTTCTCGGACTCGCTGCTGGCCGTGCTGGCGCAGCGCTTGGTGCGCCGGCTCTGTCTGGATTGCCGCATTGCCGAGCCGCTGGACGAGCGCGCCGAGCGCTCCCTGTTGCGCCTGTACCTGCAAGGCCAGGCGGATGCCGACGAAGCGGCCGTGGCGGCGCGCTGGCGGCGCGACTATGGCGTCAACGGCCAGCTGCGCCAGTACCGTCGCCAGGGCTGCCAGAGCTGTGGCGGCAGCGGCTACCACGGGCGCCTGGGCATTCACGAACTGGTGCTGGCTGACGATGCGCTGCGCGAGCTGATCCGCCGCCGGGCGCCAGCGGTGGAGATGTTTGCGGCCGCCCGCCGCGCCGGCATGACCAGCCTGCGCCAGGACGGCATTGAAAAAGTGCTGGCCGGTCTGACCGACCTGCCCGAGGTGCTGGCGGCCTGCAGCCAGTGAATGACGAGGAGAGCTTCCATGCCCGTTCCGACCGCCCATCCCTCGCCGCTGGCCGGCGTTCCTCCCAGTGTGCTGGGCAGCCTGGGCGAGCGCCTGACCGCGCTGGCCCTCGAGCTGCAACAGGAGTCCGCGCTCAGCCCGGCTGGGCGCGAGCGCATCGGCAAGCTGGAACAGCTGGGCCTGGAGCTGCAGGCCCTGGTGCATGCCCTGGGGGCGGCCGGCTGGCAGCCCAAGGAACAGGTGCCCATCCTGGAAGCCGCGCAGGCGGCGCGCCGCCACTGGCTGCCCGAGCTGCAGCGCCGCGGCCTGGGTCTGCAGGTGGAAGGCGAGCCGGCTCTGGTGGAGCTGGAGCCGGCCCAGCTGCAGCACGCGCTTGATCTGCTGATTGCCCACGGCCTGGCCAGCGGCGACAGCCTGCGCCTGCGCGTGCTGCCGGCGGCCTCGCCCCAGCAGGGCGCCGTGATCGAACTCAGCGGCCCGGGGTCCGGCCCCGGCCTGGGCGAGCTGCATGGTCAGCTGCTGCAATGGCTGGCGCGCGCCGAGGACTGGCGCTGCGAACGGCCCGCCCCGGCCCATGGCAGCTGGGTGCTGCGCCTGCAGCTCGGCCAGCCGCAGGGCGACATCGACGTGCAGGGCCTGCCACGCTTCCACTGGAAGGAAGGTGCGCGCGTGCTGATCATCGAACCCGACGAGCGCTACCGCGTGCAGGCCAGTGGCCTGCTGCGCCGCGCCGGCCTGAACGCCGACGGCCTGGTGGGCTTGGGCGAGCTGGACCGTGCGCTGCACGACGGCGAGCCCTTCGCCATCGTCAGCGGTATCCCGCTCGACGACCCCGAGGCCCGCGCCGTCTACGAGCCCCTGCGCGCCCGCATGCCCGCGCTGCGCTGGATCGAGCTGGTGGATTCGCCGCACCTGTTCGCCGCCGGCAGCCCGGACGGCCAGATCCCCGCGCGCATCTCGCGCGCCGACCTGGCGCACACCCTGCTGCCCTCGCTGGCCCTGTGAAGGGCTTGAGAGAGAATGCGCGCCCCCCGGGGCCGTTAGCTCAGTCGGTTAGAGCAGAGGACTCATAATCCTTTGGTCGTTGGTTCAAGTCCAACACGGCCTACCA
>JBDHSJ010000010.1:0-37159 GCA_039808065.1 Burkholderiaceae bacterium
CGCCTGAAGCACCGGCACCTGAACCACCCGCCGAGCTGCCGGGCCGCACTGTGCTGGCGCCCACGCTGGCCGGCCTGCTGGAGCGCCACCCCGGTCTGTGGCGCGGCCAAGCCCTGGGCCGGGCCGCGGCGCGCTGCTGGCCCAGCGGCCACGCGCTGCTGGATGCCGAACTGCCCGGTGGTGGCTGGCCCACGCGGGGCCTGACCGAGCTGCTGATCGCCCCCCAGCCCGGCCATGTGGAGTGGCGATTGTTGGCCCCGGCCCTGCCGCGCCTGCTACAGGGGGGGCGGCGGCTGCTGCTGATCGACCCGCCGCACGAACCGCACCCGCAGGGCCTGGCCGCCTGGGGCCTGGGCGCGGGCGATTGCCTGTGGGTGCAGGCGCGCGAGCCCGCCCAGCGCCAATGGGCGTTGGAGCAGGCCCTGCGCGCCGATGCCGATGAGCTCGGTGCCATCCTGGTCTGGCTGCAGGCCCCGCGTCCGGCCCTGCTGCGCCGCCTGCAGACTCTGGCGGCCGGTTGCCGCGCGCCGGTGTTCGTCTGCCACGCCGCAGCCGGTGCAGCCTTGCACTCGGCCGCGCCGCTGCGCCTGCGCGTGCTGCCAGGGCCGCATTGGGCGCAGTTGCGCGTGGAACTGCTCAAGCGCCGCGGCCCGCCGCTGGACGAGCCCCTGTGGCTGCACGCGCCGCCGCCCACGCTGCGGGCGGTGCTGCCCATTCCCCAGCCCACCACCGCGGTGCGGGCACGCCAGCTGGAAGCGGCGGGGTGACGCATGCTGTGGCTGGCCTTGCGGCGCGCGGCCGGGCCTTGGCCCGAGGCGCTGGTGTGGTGGGCCCTGCAGTTCACGCCCCGGGTGGCGCGGCTGGAGGAGGCGCTGGTGCTGGAACTGGCGGCCAGCCTGCGCCTGTTCGGCGGGCGAGCCTGCCTGCAGCAGCGCATGCTGGCCGAGTTGCAGGAACTGGTGGGCGCCGGCCAGGCCACGCTGGCCTGGGCGCCGAACAGCCGTGCGGCCCTGCTGCTGGCGCGCGCGGCCGCGCCGGGCGAACTGGTGGAGGCCGCGGCGGGCAATCTGGCGGCGCAGCTGGATGCCCTGCCGCTGAGCGTGCTGGGCAGCGCCCAGGAGCACTTGCCGCTGCTGCATGGCCTGGGCTGCCGCCGCCTGGGCGACTTGCGCCGCCTGCCGCGCGCGGCGCTCACAAGGCGCGTGGGGCCGGCCCCGCTGCGCGAGCTCGATGCCGCGCTGGCGCAGCGCGCCGAGGCGCACGACTGGTGCCAGACCCCCGAACAGTTCGAGGCCAAGCGCGAGCTGCCCCAGCGCTGCGAGCAGGCCCAGGCCCTGCAGCAGGCGGCTGAGCCTCTGCTGCAGGCCGCCTGTCTGTGGTTGGCGGCCCGCCATGCCGGCACGGCCGAGCTGCAGTTCGGCTGGCAGTTCGACGCCATGCGTGCACGCGACCTGGGCCCGGGCGGCCAGATCCGCCTGGCCGCCAGCGCCCCGCACCGGCGCCTGCGCAGCTGGCAGCGCCTGCTGGCCGAGCATCTGCAGCGCCTGAGCCTGCCGGCGCCGGTCAGCGACCTGTGGCTGAGCATCGAACACGCCGAAGCCCTGACCGAAACCAGCGCCAGTCTGCTGAGCGCCGGGGCCGAGGCCCAGAGGGCCGATGGCGAGAGCCTGGATGAACTGCTGGCGCGACTTTCGGTGCGCCTGGGCAAGGAGCAGGTGCGCCAGGCCCGGCCGGTGTCCGACCATCGCCCCGAATGCCAGCAGCATTGGCAACCCTGGCAGGACGCGCCCAAGCCGGCATCCGCCGTGGCCAGGCCCGAGGCTCCAGCCCAATGGCCGCAGCCCAGCTGGCTGCTGAACCCACCCCAGCCCCTGCGCGCGCTGGGTGAGCAGCCGCTCTACCAGGGCCCGCTGACCCTGTTGGCCGGGCCGCAGCGCATCGAGGCCGGCTGGTGGGATGAACAGGCCCCGGCCTGCAGCCGCGACTACTACCTGGCCCACAGCGCGCGCGCCGGTCTGCTCTGGCTGTTCCGCGAGCGCCGTGCCGCGGCCGGCCAGCCGAGCTGGTTTCTGCACGGGATGTTCGCGTGAGCAGGGAGCCCCCAGTCTCCCTGCGGTCGCCACCCCCCGAGGGGGCGCGCCGGCCCTCCGGGCGGCCGAGCGGGCCGGGCGGCCCGCCCCAAGCCGCCCTGCAGGTGCTGAGCAACTTCAGCTTCCTGATCGGCGCCTCGCACCCCGAGGAGCTGGTGCAGCAGGCCCAGGCCCTGGGCCTGGGCGCGCTGGCCATCACCGACGACTGCAGCCTCAGCGGTGCGGTGCGCGCGCATCTGGCGGCCCAGGCCGCCGGCTTGAAGCTCTTGATCGGTGCGCGCTTCGATGTGCAACGCAGCGGTGCGCCCCTGGCACGGGCGGCGCCCGATGCCGAACTGCGCGGCCTGGACGCCGGCCTGGAACTGCCCGCACCCGACGGCGGCCCGCTGTTCCGCCTGATCCTGCTGGCCACCGACCGCGCGGCCTACGGCAACTTGAGCCAGTTCATCACCGACCTGCGCTGCAGCGCGCCCAAGGGTAGCTACCGGTTGGATTGGCGCGGCATCCACCCCGAGCACCTGGGCGGCCTGCTGGCCATCGCCCTGCCCAGCCGGCGCGCGCGTGATGCCGAACTGCTGGGCATCGGCCGCTGGCTGCTCAAGCACTTTGCCGGCCGCGCCTGGCTGGGCGTGGACCTGCCGCAGCAGCTGGACGACGCCCGCTGGTGCCAGCGCCTGTGCTGGCTGGCCGATCAGACCGCCTTGCCCCTGGTGGCGGCGCCGCAGGTGCTGATGCACCGCGCCCAACGCAAGCCCCTGCAGGACGTGATGACGGCAATTCGCCTGCGCACGCCCTTGCGCGAATGTGGCCAGCGCCTGGAGCCCAATGCGGCCGCGCACCTGCGCCGGCTCGGGGCCCCATACGAGCCGGCCTGGATTGCCCAGACCCTGGAGGTCGTCAAACACTGCAACTTCAGCCTGGACGAGATCCGTTACGAGTATCCCGACGAGGTGGTGCCTCCCGGACTGACGCCGCAAGCCCATCTGGCGGCACTGACCTGGGCCGGCGCTGCAAGACGCTGGCCGGCCGGCGTGCCCGCGGGCGTGCGCGCGCAGATCGACAAGGAACTGCGGCTGATCCATCAGCTGCAGTACGAGCACTACTTCCTGACCGTGGCCGACATCGTCGACTTCGCGCGCGGCCGCGGCATCCTCTGCCAGGGCCGCGGCTCCGCCGCCAACAGCGCGGTCTGCTATGCGCTGGGCATCACCGAGGTCGACCCCGCGCGCGGCAACACCCTGCTCGAGCGCTTCATCAGCGCTGAGCGTGACGAACCGCCCGACATCGACGTCGACTTCGAACACCAGCGCCGCGAGGAGGTCATCCAGTACCTCTACGCCAAATACGGTCGCCGCCGCGCCGGGCTCACGGCCGTGGTCACCCGCTACCGGCCGCGCTCGGCCCTCCGCGATGTGGGCAAGGCCCTGGGCCTGGAGTTGGAACAGGTGGAGCGCATCGCCAAGGAACACCAGTGGTGGGACGAAGCCCTGCAGCCCGTCGCCCCGCAAGGAATCGATCCGCAGGACCGCCGCCTGCAGTTGCTGTTCCAGCTGGCCGGCGAGCTGATCAACATGCCGCGCCACCTCAGTCAGCATGTCGGCGGCTTCGTGCTCACCAAGGGCCTGCTCTCGCGCCTGGTGCCGGTGGAAAACGCCGCCATGGTGAACCGCACCGTCATCCAGTGGGAGAAGAACGACCTCGAAGCCCTGGGCCTGATGAAGGTGGATGTGCTGGCCCTGGGCATGCTGAGCTGTCTGCGCCGCACGCTCGACCTGCTGAGCCTGCAGTGCGGTGCGCGCATGCGCTTGCAAGACATCCCGGCCGAAGACCCGGCCACCTACGCCATGCTCTGCCGCGCCGATTCGGTGGGCGTGTTCCAGGTCGAGAGCCGGGCCCAGATGGCCATGCTGCCGCGCCTGCGCCCCAAGGTGTTCTACGACCTGGTGGTGCAGGTGGCCATCGTGCGCCCCGGGCCCATCCAGGGCGGCATGGTGCACCCCTACCTGAAGCGCCGCCAGGGCCTGGAGGCGCCGGACTACCCGAGCGAGGCGCTCAAGCCCGCGCTGGAGCGCACCCTGGGCGTGCCGATCTTTCAGGAGCAGGTGATGCAGGTGGCCATGATTGCCGCCGGCTTCACCGGCGGCGAGGCCGATCAGCTGCGCCGCGGCATGGCCGCCTGGACGCGCCATGGCGACCTCTCGCCCTTCCGCCAGCGCCTGTTTGACGGCATGCGCGAGCGCGGCTACCCGCAGGCATTCGCCGAGCGCATCTACCAGCAGATCCAGGGCTTTGCCGAGTACGGCTTCCCCGAAAGCCATGCCGCCAGCTTTGCGCTGCTGACCTACGCCAGCAGCTGGATCAAATGCCACCACCCCGCGCCCTTCCTGGTGGCCCTGCTGAACAGCCAGCCGCTGGGCTTCTACACCCCCAGCCAACTGGTGCAGGACGCCGCGCGCCATGGCGTGGAGGTTCGGCCGCCCTGCGTGAACGCGAGCTTCTGGGAAAGCACGCTGGAAGACGGTGCGGTGCGCCTGGGCCTGCACCTGGTGCGCGAACTGCGTGAGAGCGCCGCCCGCGCCCTGCTGGCCGCCCGCGAAGGGGAGGGCAGCCCGCGCACCCAGGCCACGCCGCCGGGCGAGCCCGACGACCCCTGGGCACGCGGCCCCTACGCCCCGGCGGACCCGCGCCGCTGCGCATTCAGCAGCACCGAAGAGCTGGCCCGGCGCGGCCGGCTGGAGCGCGCCGACCTGCAGGCCCTGGCCGCCGCCGATGCCCTGGCCGATCTGGCCGGCCAACGCCGCCAGCAGCGCTGGGATGCCGCCGCCCTGGCCAAGCTGCCACCGCTGCTGCAGCAGGCCCCGGTGGACGAAGCCCCGCTGCAACTGCCCGCCGCCCCGCAGGGTGAGGAGGTGCTGTGGGACTACCACGCCCTGGGCCTGACCCTGCGCCAGCACCCCATGGCCCTGCTGCGCGGCACCTTGCGCGGCCTGGGCTATGCCGATGGTGCTGAGTTGGGCCAACTGCCCCACCGCCGCCTGGCGCGTGCGGCGGGCATCGTCACCAACCGCCAGCAGCCCGGCACGGCCAAGGGCGTCACCTTCCTGAGCCTGGAGGATGAGCACGGCTCGGTGCAGGTCATCGTCTGGAAGAAGGTGCGGCTGCAGTTCCGCGCCGAGCTGCTGCACGCGCGCCTGCTGGGCGTGTGGGGCGTGTGGCAGCGCGAGGCCGGTGTCTGCCACCTGATTGCCCACCGCCTGGTGGATCTGAGCCCCTGGCTGGGTCGATTGCCGACGCGCAGCCGAGATTTCCATTGAAAGAGCACCCATGAGCGAAGCCGACTGGAAGCCCCTGCCGCCCCCCACCAGCCTGAAGGGCCGGGGCGCAGCCACGGCCACGCCGCACCGCTTCGAGAGGCGGGAGCGTCAGACCGAGGACGATGGTTGGCCGCAGGAGGAAGAGGGCGCCCCGGAACCCCCGCGCACCGAAATCCGCGCAGAACCGGCACGCCGCATCCTCTCGCGCAACGACTCGCCCGACATCGGCTTCGAGCTTTCCATCAACCCCTACCGCGGCTGCGAGCATGGCTGCATCTACTGCTACGCGCGGCCCACGCACAGCTACCTGAACCTGTCGCCGGGGCTGGACTTCGAGACCCGCATCGTGGCCAAGACCAATGCCGCCGCAGCCCTGCGCGCCGAACTGGCCGCGCCCGGCTACCGGCCGCTGCGCCTGTGCTTGGGTGCCGCCACCGACTGCTACCAGCCCGCCGAGCGCCGGCTTCGAATCACGCGCAGTGTCATTGAGGTGCTGGCGGAGTGCCGCCATCCCTTTTCCGTCATCACCAAGGGCGCGGGCATCGAGCGCGACCTCGACGTGCTGGCACCGCTGGCGGCCGAGCGCCTGTTCTGCGCCTACATCAGCCTCACCACGCTCGACCCCGAATTGGCCCGTGTGCTCGAACCGCGCGCCGCCAGCCCCGCACGGCGCCTGCAGCTGATCGAGCGCCTCACGGCGGCGGGCATTCCGGTCGGCGTCAGCGTCTCGCCCACCATCCCCTTCGTCAATGAACCCGAGCTGGAACAGGTGCTGGCCGCCGCCAAGGCGGCAGGGGCGCAGCGCGCCTTCTCCATCCCGCTGCGCCTGCCTTGGGAGCTGAGCGAGCTGTTCCAGGACTGGCTGCAGCGCCACTACCCCGGGCGCGCCGCCCGCGTGATGGCCCGGGTGCGCGAGATGCGTGGGGGCAAGGACAACGATGCCCGATTTGGCACCCGCATGACCGGCGAAGGTGTCTGGGCCGAGCTGCTGCGTCAGCGCTTCATCAAGGCCTGCGCCCGGTTGGGCCTGGGGCGCCAGCGCTTCGACTACGACTTCAGTCGTTTCCGCCCACCCGGGCCAGCCGGGCAAGGGGAGCTGTTCTAGCCGCGCAGCGCCACGCCACCGGCCTGCCGCGTCCGGCCCACGCTGGCGCCCAAGGGCTTGACCCAGCGGTCCTGCAGCTCGCCGATGCGCAGCTCCATCGCGGCGGCGTCCTCGACCTTCTCTTCGTGTCGCTTGAGCACCGACATTGCCATGTCGATCAGCTTGGAGTTATGGGTCTGATCGCCCTGCTGGATGAGCAATTCCACCGAACCCGTGGCATTGCCGCGCAAGGCCTGCTTCATGGCGGTCTCGGCGATCTCGAACACCTTGGCGTGGCACTCTTTCAGCGTCTGGACGGTGGCTTCGTGACCGTCGGCCATCGAGACCAGCACCTCCGTGCTGGCCTTGGAGTTGCAGTAGCGCATGCCCAGGCGCTTGAACATCTCGTTCATCTCTTCCAGGCGCAGATCGGCCGCGGCCAGGCGCACCCAGACGGCGATCACCAGGCTGGCCGCCTCATGGTCGGCCTGAGGTTGGTCCAGTTCGGCGGCCAAACGGCGCGCGGCGGTCAGGGCGTCGGCGCTGCGCTTCTCCAACATCGCCAGCAAAGCCTGAATGGCGGTCTGCAGGCGCAACAGGCGGGGCGAATCGGGGACGCGCTCGATCTGCCGATGCAACGCATCGAGGGTGTGCTTGATGCCCTTGCCATCGCGCTTGTCGTAGCGCATCAGGGCCACCAGCACCAGGGTGTACATGTCGAAGAGCTTCGAGCGCAAGCCCGAGGCGATGGTGCGCTCCAGGATCTTGAGCGCCTCATTGCGTTCGCCGGCGTAGAAGGACAGGGTGCCCGAGCGCTGCATGCGCAGCAGGCAGCCCGGGGTCAGCTCAGCGGCGGTGCGGTAAGTGGCCAGGGCCGCGGCAATCTCCCCCTGCTCCATGTGGATGCGACCCAGCACGTCGTAGCTGTCGGCGTGGTCGGGCATTTCACCGATCAGGTTCTCCAGCGTGCGACGAGCCTGCGCCAGATTGCCGGATGCGAACTCGGAGCGCGCGACGCCGAGCTTGGCCCAGGGCACGGTCTTGGCCGCGATGATGGCCTCGTACAAGGACTTGGCCTCGTCGGGGCGGCGCAGGCGCAGCAGCAGCTCGGCGCCAATGCGCGCGGCAAACAGCCAGAACTCCTGGCGCTTGTGGAAGCGCTCCAGGCACAGCTCGGCAGCGAGGTCAAAGTTCTGCGCCTCGATGGCCTCAAAGATGCTCTTGAGCACGCGCTTGCGGTGGCGGGCGGACTGCACCCGCTCGGCCAAGGCGGTGAGCGTGTAGGGTTTGATCAGGTAACCGTCCAGCGCGGCCTCGGCGGCCTCGGCCACCTTGGAGTAAGTGGCCTCGGCGGTCACCATCATGAAGACGGTGGAGTAGGGCAGCAGTTGCTCGCGGCGCAACTCGTCCAGCAGGTCCTGGCCCGATTCGTCGTGGCCCTCGAAGTGGTAATCGCAGATCACCAGATCGAAAGGGGCGTTCTCCAGCACGATGCGGGCGTCCTTGACCCGGGTGACCGCCCGCACATAGCCCACGCCGATCTCACGCAATTGGGCGGTGATCAGGCTGCGGGCGTTGGCGTTGCTGTCGATCACCAAGGCATTGGCCTTGTGGATCGTGCTGTCGATTTGCATGCCGAAAAATGAAAAGGGAGGCGAAAGCCTCCCGATTCTTCGTCCTAAATGCCGCTGAACTTGAGAGGGCAAGCCCGTTGGGTGTTGCCCGAATGCTTCATTTTCAGTGACTTAGGCCACTTATTTAAACAAATCTTTGACCCGGTCGGCCCAGCTCTTGGTGCTCGGCGAGTGGCGCTCGCCACCTTCGCGGAAGCTCTTGTCGAGTTCCTTGAGCAGCTTGCGCTGGTGCTCGGTGAGCTTCACCGGAGTCTCCACCGAAATGTGGCAGTACAGGTCACCGGGGTAGCTGGAGCGCAGACCCTTGATGCCCTTGCCCTTCAGGCGGAAGGTCTTGCCATGCTGGGTGCCTTCGGGCAGCTCGATCTCGGCCTTGCCGCCCAGCGTCGGCACCTCGGTGCTGCCGCCCAGGGCTGCGGTGGTCAGCGGCACCGGCACCGTGCAGTGCAGGTCATCGCCATCGCGCTCGAAGATCTCGTGCTGCTTCTGGTGGATCTCGATGTAGAGATCGCCGGGCGGGCCGCCGTTGACGCCTGGTTCGCCATTGCCGGCCGAACGGATGCGCATGCCTTCGCTGATGCCGGCCGGTATCTTGACTTCCAGGGTCTTGGTCTTCTTGACCTTGCCCGCGCCGTGGCAGGCGCCGCAGGGGTCGGGAATGATCTTGCCGCTGCCATGGCAGTGCGGGCAGGTCTGCTGGATCGAGAAGAAGCCCTGGCGCATGTGCACCGTGCCGCTGCCGTTGCAGTGGCCGCAGGTCTTGGCGCTGGTGCCGGGTTTGGCACCGGTGCCATTGCAGGTGCCGCAGCTCTCCCACGTGGGAATGCGGATCTGCGTGTCGTGGCCGTTGGCGGCCTCTTCCAGCGTGATCTCCAACGAATAGGACAGGTCGGCACCGCGGTAGACACGTTGGCCGCCGCCCCCCCGGCGGCCGGCAGCGCCACCGAAGATGTCGTTGAACATGTCGCCAAAGGCATCAGCAAAGCCGCCGAATCCTTCTGGGCCGCCGCGGCCGCCCCCCATGTTCGGGTCCACGCCGGCGTGGCCGTACTGGTCGTAGGCGGCGCGCTTTTGCGGGTCGGAGAGCATCTCGTAGGCCTCCTTGGCCTCCTTGAACTTCTCCTCGGCCTTCTTGGCGTCGTCCCCCTGGTTGCGGTCCGGGTGGAACTTCATGGCCAGCTTGCGGTAGGCCTTCTTGATGGCGTCGTCGTCAGCGTTCTTGGCGACGCCGAGTACTTCGTAGAAATCGCGCTTGGTGGCCATGGTGTTCTGAAGAAATCAAAAAGCCCGGGCGGCGTGCCCGGGCTGGTCTAAGGCCCGGGCAGGGCTTACTTGTTGTCCTTGACTTCCTTGAACTCGGCATCGACGACGTTGTCGTCGGCCGGCTTGGCCTGCGCGCCGCTGGCTTGCTGGGCCTGCTGGAAGTCGGCACCCGGTGCGGCACCCGCCGCGCCCTGGGCGGCCTGTGCCTGCTCGTAGACCTTCTCGCCCAGCTTCTGGCTGGCCTTCATCAGGGCCTCGGTCTTGGCCTCGATGGCCGCCTTGTCCTCGCTGTCCTTCAAGGTGTCTTCCAACTCCTTGATGGCGGCTTCGATCTTGGACTTCTCGTCGGCTTCCAGCTTGTCGCCAAACTCGGCCAGGCTCTTGCGCACGCTGTGCACCATGGCGTCGCCCTGGTTCTTGGCCTGCACCAGCTCGACCTTCTTCTTGTCCTCGGCGGCGTTCAGCTCGGCGTCCTTGACCATCTTCTCGATCTCGGCCTCGCTCAGGCCCGAGTTCGCCTTGATGGTGATCTTGTTTTCCTTGCCGGTGCCCTTGTCCTTGGCGCTGACGTGCAGGATACCGTTGGCGTCGATGTCGAAGGTGACCTCGATCTGCGGCACGCCGCGCGGCGCCGAGGGAATGCCTTCCAGGTTGAATTCGCCCAGGCTCTTGTTGGCCGAGGCCATCTCGCGCTCGCCTTGGAAAACCTTGATCGTCACAGCGGGCTGGTTGTCGTCGGCCGTGGAGAAGGTCTGGCTGAACTTGGTCGGGATGGTGGTGTTCTTCTTGATCATCTTCGTCATCACGCCGCCCAGGGTCTCGATGCCCAGGCTCAGCGGGGTGACGTCGAGCAGCAGCACGTCCTTGCGGTCACCACTCAGGACCGAACCCTGGATGGCGGCGCCGACGGCCACGGCCTCGTCGGGGTTCACATCCTTGCGCGGCTCCTTGCCGAAGAAGGCCTTGACGGCTTCCTGGACCTTGGGCATGCGGGTCATGCCGCCGACCAGGATGATGTCGTCGATCTCACCGACCTTGACGCCGGCGTCCTTGATGGCGACGCGGCAGGGCTCGATGGTGCGCTCGATCAGCTCGTCCACCAGCGCCTCCAGCTTGGCGCGGGTCAGCTTGATGTTGAGGTGCTTCGGGCCCGAGGCGTCGGCCGTGATGTAGGGCAGGTTGACGTCGGTCGACGCGGCGCTGGACAGCTCGATCTTGGCCTTTTCGGCGGCTTCCTTCAGGCGCTGCAGGGCCAGCACGTCCTTGGTCAGGTCGACACCCTGTTCCTTCTTGAACTCGGTGACGATGTAGTCAATGACGCGCTGGTCGAAGTCCTCGCCGCCCAGGAAGGTGTCGCCGTTGGTGCTCAGCACCTCGAACTGCATCTCGCCGTCGACGTCGGCAATCTCGATGATGGAGATGTCGAAGGTGCCGCCGCCCAGGTCATAGACGGCGATTTTGCGGTCACCCTTGCCATGCTTGTCCAGGCCAAAGGCCAGGGCCGCGGCGGTGGGCTCGTTGATGATGCGCTTGACGTCCAGACCGGCGATGCGGCCGGCGTCCTTGGTGGCTTGGCGCTGGGCGTCGTTGAAGTAGGCCGGCACGGTGATGACCGCCTCGGTGACTTCTTCGCCGAGGAAGTCCTCGGCGGTCTTCTTCATCTTTCGCAGCACTTCGGCGCTGACCTGGGGCGGGGCCATCTTCTTGCCGCGCACTTCCACCCAGGCGTCGCCGTTGTCGGCGGCGGCGATGGTGTAGGGCATCAGGTCGATGTCCTTCTGCACTTCCTTCTCGGTGAACTTGCGGCCGATCAGGCGCTTCACCGCGTACAGGGTGTTCTTGGGGTTGGTGACGGCCTGGCGCTTTGCGGGGGCGCCCACCAGCACTTCACCATCTTCCATGTAGGCAATGATGGACGGGGTGGTGCGCGCGCCTTCGGCGTTCTCGATCACGCGCGTGCTGCTGCCGTCGAGGATGGCCACGCAGCTGTTGGTGGTGCCGAGGTCGATGCCGATGATCTTGCCCATGAGGGTGCTCCTTGAATGCTTTGAGGGAATGCGGGGTATCTGGGTGCGCCGTGGGGTCTTTCAAGACCCCCGATGACGTGAAGGGGCTTACTTGGGTGCGGCGACGGTCACAAGTGCCGGGCGCAGCACGCGGTCGGCGATCAGGTAGCCCTTTTGCAGCACGGCCACGATGGTGTTGGGCTCCTGCTGCACGTCAGCCGGCAGGGGCACCATCGAAATGGCCTGGTGCTGGTGCGGGTCGAACTTGGCGGCGGCAGCAGGGTTGATCTCGATGACCTTGTTGCGCTCCAGCGCCTGCACCAGCTGGCGGCGGGTGGCGTGCGTGCCTTCCAGCAACTGCTCGTTGCTGGCGTTGGGCAGGCCGATGGCGGCCTCCAGGCTGTCCAGCACCGGCAGCATGGCCTCGGCGAAGCTTTCGACGGCGTACTTGCGCGCCTTAGCACTGTCTTCGTCGGCGCGGCGGCGGATGTTCTCGGCCTCGGCCTTGGCGCGCAGATAGGCGTCGCTCATCTCGGCCAGGCGGGCCTTGAGGCTGTCAATCTCGGCCGCGGGGTCCTGCACCGCTGCCTGCGGCTCCTGGTTCAGGTCCTGCTCGGGGGTCGGGGTCTCGGGGTTCATGGCGTCGTCGGAAAAAACGAAGGCCCGCAAGAGGGCCGGACGGGGTTCTGCGGCACACCTGGGGCTGGTGCGCCGAAATTCAAGGGGGCGGATTTTCACCCAGGGAAGACCCGGGGTTATTTCTCGTCCGATTCCTCGCCCAGTGCCACGCTCCAGCGCTGCCAATCCTGCAGCGCGCGGCGGTCCTTCTTGGTGGGGCGACCCTGTTCGATGGTGTTGGCGGGCTCGGGGCTGAGGCGGCGGCGCTCGGCCGCGGCGGCGGCGTCACGCAGGCTCTGTTCAGTGTCGCGGTACAGGGCTTGGGCCACCGGGGCCGGGCCGCGCGTCATCGACAGGCCCAGGATCTCGACCTCGCGCCGCCAGCCGACCTGGGCGAGGCCGATGCGCTCGCCGGGGCGCACGTCGCGCCCAGGCTTGGCCGGCTGGCCGTTGACGTCGACGCGGTGTTTTTCCACCGCCTCGACGGCCAGGGCGCGGGTCTTGAAGAAGCGCGCCGCCCAGAGCCATTTGTCCAGGCGCATGCTGCCGGGGGCGTCGGCCATCAGCGCGGCGCCCCCAGCGCCTGGGCGCGCTCGCGCTGCGCGGCCAGCGCGGCGGTGTCGGGCAGATCACGGGTCGGCCAGCCTTGCAAGTGCTGCTCGGCCAGGGTGCCGAGGGCCCTCATGCCGGCCTCGCTGCCGTTCAGGCAGGGGATGTAGCGCAATTGCCCGCCACCAGCGGCCTTGAAGGTCTCGGCGCCCTCCAGGGCGATCTCCTCAAGCGTTTCCAGGCAATCGGCGGCGAAGCCCGGACAGATCACATCCACCGAAGGGTGCTTGGCACGACCCAGTTCGGTGAGCACATGCTCGGTGCTGGGCCCCAACCATTTGGCGCGACCGAAGCGGCTCTGAAACGCCACCCGCCAGCTGCCTTGAGGCAATTGGAGGGCCTCCGCCAGCAGGCGAGCAGTCTTGTGGCAATGGCAGAAATAGGGGTCGCCCAAGCGGAGGGTGCGCTCGGGCATGCCGTGGAAGCTCATCACCAGCGGGGCGTGCGGGCCGCCTTCGCGCTGCCAATGCGCGCGCACCTGGGTCGCCAGGGCCTCGATGTAGGCGGGGTGATCGTGGTACTGGTTGATGACGCGCAGTTCGGGCTGCCAGCGCTGCGCCTGCAGCCATTCGTTCACCTTGTCCATGACGCTGGCGCTGGTGGCCGCGCAGTACTGCGGGTAGGCGTTGAACACCAGGATGCGCTGGGCACCGGCCGCACGCAGGGCGTCGAGCTGGCTGGCGATGCTGGGGCTGCCGTAGCGCATGGCCCATCGCACCTGCAGCTTGTGTCCGAGCTCACCCAGCCAGCCTTGCAGCAGCTTGGCCTGCGCTTCGGTATGGACCTTGAGCGGCGCGCCTTCCTTCATCCAGACGCTGGCGTACTTGGCGGCACTCTTGGCCGGCCGGGTGCGCAGGATGATGCCGTGCAGGATCGGCCACCAGGCCAGGCGCGGGATCTCGACCACGCGCGGGTCCGACAGGAACTCCGCCAGGTAGCGGCGCACGGCGCCGGATTCGGGGGCGTCTGGGCTGCCCAAATTGCAAAGCAGCAAGCCGACCGTCAGGGGACGGCCATGGTCATGAGAAGCAGACATCAGCGGAGGTGGGGGAGTGTGTCGGCGAAATGCAGCACTTCAAAGCGCACGACGGGAGCATCCAGCTCAGCGGGCGAACTGCCCAGTCCGATGGAACCCGAGCCGTGCAGCGTGCAGGAGTTGCGACGCAGCGGCAGCACTTCACCACTGGTTCCGAAGCGCACATAACTGCCATTGAAGCTCAGGTCCGTCAGCGTGTAGCTGCCGGCATGCCAGTCGATGCGCGCATGGGAGCGGCTGACGCGAGCATCGGTGATGCAGAAGGCGGCTTCGGTGCTGCGGCCCAGCACGATGGGCAGTTGCTCAATGTCGAACACCCGCTCGTTGTCCAGCCAGGTCAAGCGGATGCCGTCGGGCGCAGGCGGCGAAAAGGCGGCGTCACCAAACTGGGTGGCCGCACCGTCGCTGTCGCGCACTGGAGCGTCCAGTACGTGGACATGCACAGGTTCGACCCGACCGCGCACCTTGATGCCATCCAGGCTGCGAAAGCGCGCGCGCTCCGCCGGCGCAAGCTCGGCGTGGAATTCGGCAGTGACCAGGGTTTCGTTGTCACCTGCGTGGTCGAGCAAACGGGCTGCCACATTGACGGCGTCGCCGAAGCAATCGCCCGCCATGTCCACCACTTCACCAAAGGACATCGCCACCTGCAGTCGCAGCGAGCGCAGCCCCGGAGAGGCTCCGCGCTGGCGCCCCTGCTCAACCAATTGGCCGAGTGCGTCGTGCATGGCGACGGCGGCACTCAGCGCATCGCTGGGGTACTCGAACACGGCCATCAGGCCGTCGCCGAGTGTCTTGACGACCCGTCCGCCGCAGACTTCGATCGACTGGCGCATCAGTCCGATGGTGTGCGTCACCACCGACGTGGCCTCTGCATTGCCCAGGTTCTCGAACAGCGCAGTG
This sequence comes from Burkholderiaceae bacterium, assembly GCA_039808065.1. Classification (GTDB taxonomy): domain Bacteria; phylum Pseudomonadota; class Gammaproteobacteria; order Burkholderiales; family Burkholderiaceae_C; genus Inhella. Next base: position 14,555 of record JBDHSJ010000010.1, read on the forward strand.
CTGCCGCGCAGATCTGCGAAGACGACAGCGCGTTGCCGGATCTGCGTCATCGAATCAAAGTTGGAAAGTCGGCCGAGGGACTTTCAGTGTAAAGCCGGTAATTCCGCACGCGCCTTGCGCAGGGGCATGAAAAAGGCCGGGCAATGCCCGGCCTTCGAATGAGCGCCTGTGCTCAGAAGGTCACAGGTTCTCCAAATAGGTGCGCAATTTATCGCTGCGGCTCGGGTGCTTGAGCTTGCGGATCGCCTTGGCCTCGATCTGGCGGATGCGTTCGCGCGTGACGTCGAATTGCTTGCCCACTTCTTCGAGTGTGTGGTCGCTCTGCATCTCGATGCCGAAGCGCATGCGCAGCACCTTGGCCTCGCGCGGGGTCAGGCTGTCGAGGATGTCCTTCACGACATCGCGCAGGCCGGCCTGCATCGCGGCTTCCACCGGGGCCACGTTGTTCGTGTCCTCGATGAAATCGCCCAGGTGGCTGTCGTCGTCGTCCCCGATCGGCGTTTCCATGGAGATCGGCTCTTTGGCGATCTTCATGATCTTGCGAATCTTGTCCTCGGGCATCTCCATCTTCTCGGCCAACGTGGGGGCGTCGGGCTCGAAGCCGAACTCCTGCAGATGCTGGCGCGAGAGGCGGTTCATCTTGTTGATCGTCTCGATCATGTGCACCGGGATGCGGATGGTGCGGGCCTGGTCGGCGATCGAGCGCGTGATGGCCTGGCGGATCCACCAGGTGGCGTAGGTCGAGAACTTGTAGCCGCGGCGGTACTCGAACTTGTCGACCGCCTTCATCAGACCGATGTTGCCTTCCTGGATCAGGTCGAGGAACTGCAGACCGCGGTTGGTGTACTTCTTGGCGATGGAGATGACCAGGCGCAGGTTGGCCTCGATCATTTCCTTCTTGGCGTCGCGGCTGGCGCGCTCGCCCGCGTTCATGTGCTTGTTGATCTCCTTCAGGTCTTCCAGCGGCACGACGGCCTTGGACTGGATGTCGATCAACTTCTGCTGCAGTTCCTGAATGGCGGGCAGGTTGCGGCCGATGACGGCGGAGTAGGGCTTGCCAGCCTGCGACTCCTTCACCGCCCACTGCAGGTTCAGCACATTGGGCGGGAAGACTTTGATGAACTGCTCCTGCGGCATGCCGCACTTGTCCACCACGATGCGGCGGATCTCGCGCTCGAACTTGCGCACGTCGTCGACTTGCGAGCGCAGGATGTCGCACAGGCGCTCGATGGTCTTGACGGTGAAGCGCAGCGTCATCATTTCGGCGCTGATGGCTTCCTGGGCCTTGTTGAAGGAGGGGCTCTTGTAGCCGTCCTTCTCGAACGCCTTGCGCATCTTGTCGAAGTGGGTCGACAGGTTGTCGAACTTCACCAGCGCAGCGTTCTTCAGTTCTTCGAGCTTCTTGGTCAGGGCCTTGCTGCCACCCTGACCGTCGTCGTCGTCTTCCTCGTCGAACTCGTCGAAGTCTTCTTCGGCCACGTAGTCGTCGGCCTCGTCGTCGGACACGAAGCCGTCCACCACGTCCGAAATCTGCATTTCACCGGCGCGGATCTTGTCGGCCAGCGACAGGATCTCGGCGATGGTGGTGGGCGAGGCCGAGATGGCCAGCATCATGGCCTGCAGGCCGCCTTCGATGCGCTTGGCGATTTCGATTTCGCCTTCGCGGGTCAGCAGTTCCACCGAGCCCATTTCGCGCATGTACATGCGCACCGGGTCGGTGGTACGGCCGAATTCGGAGTCCACGGTGGACAGCGCGGCTTCGGCGGCTTCCTCGGCCTCCTCTTCCGATGCGGCGGCGGTGCTCTGGCCCTGAATCAGCAGCGTGGCGGCATCGGGTGCCTGCTCGTAGACCGCGATGCCCATGTCGTTGAGCATCGAGACGATGGCCTCGAGGATTTCCTCGTTGATCAGCTTTTCAGGCAAGTGGTCGTTGATCTCCTGATGCGTCAGGAAACCCCGCGTCTTGCCCATCTTGATCAAGGTCTTGAGTTCGTGGCGGCGCTTGGCCACTTCCTCTTCGGTCAGCTGGGTATCGTCCAGGCCGAATTCGCGCATCAGCGCCCGCTCCTTGGCGCGGCTGACCTTCATGCGCAGCGGCTTGGCCTTTTCTTCCTCGCTGGCCTCGGCAGCCTGGGGCTCGTCAATCGCTTCCGGCTCGCCTTCCAGTTCCGCCTCGATGTCGCCCAGGTCCTCATCCTCCTCGACCTCGACCTTCTTGGCCTTCGGGGCCTCGGTGGCGGCCTTGGGCTTGCGTCCGCGCTTGGGCTTGTCGTCTTCCGCCACGGCAGCGGTCTTGGCGGCCTTGCCAGCTTTTTTCACCGTTTCTTCGGCAGCGGCCTTGGTCGCTTTCTTGGCTTCAGGGGCGGCGGCGGGCTTTTTGGCGGTCATGCAAGTCCTTTTGGGGCGGTGGCGCTAGGGGCGTCAGCAAACCCTCTATTTTACCGTTGATGACGCGGTTTGCTCGTGAGCCTGCCACATCACCTGAGGCTCATTCGCCCCGCTTCAAGGTCCGCAGAGTGGCCCGGATCAGCCCTTGGGTCGGAGTGCTACCGCCGAGCGACCGAGGATGGCACTGAGGTTTTCCTGGTCGGTCAGGACGGCCGCCAGCATGCGGTTCATCTCACCGCGTTGCAGTTCCACACTCGCCATTTCATCCAGTCGCTCCAGGTCCAGCGCCGGCAGGCTGGCCGGAAGTTCGGCCCGGTCGAGCGCTTCGACGAGCCGCATCCGCAGCTCGGCCCAGGCCAGTGCACCGTGGTCGATCACTTGGCGGTCCAGCCACGCGAAGACCTCGGCGTGTGGCGTGCGGCGCTGAACCAATCGTGCATGGGTGTCGGCACTGAGCGACTCCCACCACGCCGAGTGCAGCAGCAGCAGGCGAACCAATTGGTCCTCCGGGCTGGCAACTGGCAGCGGGCCGCTCGGGCCCTTGGGACGAGGAGTGCGAAAGGGCTTCTTGGCGTAAGGGCTGCCAGCCGCGCCGCGCTCCCGGTAAGGCTGCGGGTGGTCCTGACGTTCATGGTTGGGGCTCGGTGCATGCCCGCCGGTCTCTCCTTGCCACAGCGACTGCAATTCGGCGTCGTCCAGCCGGGCATGGCGGGCCAACTCGCCCAGCATCTGACGTTTCAGCAGGCCATCGGGCAGATCGACCCACAGAGGTTTGGCCTGCGCGAGGTAGCGCGTGCGGCCTTCCGGGGTGTCCATACGGCAGCCTTCGGAAGCCACTTCAACCAGGAATCGTGACAGGGGCTGGGCCTCGGCAATACACGCTTCAAAGGCTGCCATGCCGTGCTCGCGCACATAGGAATCCGGGTCGTGCTCGGTCGGCAGGAACAGGAAGCGCACCTGGCGGCGCTCACCCAAATGCGGCAATGAGGCAGCCAGCGCGCGTGCGGCTGCGCGGCGGCCGGCGGCGTCGCCATCGAAGCTGAACACGATGTCTTCGGTGAATCGGAACAACTTGCTGACATGCTCGCCGGTACAGGCCGTACCCAACGTGGCGACCGCTTGACCGATGCCGAACTGCGCCAGCGCCACCACGTCCATATAGCCCTCCACCACCAGTGCGTGGCCAGCGCGGCGGATGGCGGGACGGGCCTCATAAAGGCCATATAGCTCCTGACCTTTGACGAATACGGCAGTTTCGGGTGAGTTCAGGTACTTGGGCTCGCCTTGGTCCAGTACCCGTCCGCCAAAACCAATGACGGCGCCGGCCACGTTCCGGATCGGAAACATGATGCGGTCTCGAAAGCGGTCATAGCGCCTGGGGTTGCCACTCTCGTCGAGCTTGTCGTCGCTGGAAATTACCAGGCCGGCAGCCTCCAGTTGGGGATCAGCGTAATCCGGAAAACAGCGGGCCAAACCACGCCAACCTGAAGGGGCATAGCCCAATCCGAACTGGGCGGCAATCCGACCACTCAGGCCCCGTTGTTTCAGATATTCGATCGCCCGCGTATTGGACTTCAGTTGCTGGCGGTAATGCTGCGCGGCCTGCGCCAGCAGTTCGCTGAGGTCCTTCTGTCGTGCCTTCTGTTCTGCCTGCTGGGCCCGCTCCTCAGCGGTGCGGCGGTCGTCAGGGACTTCCAGTCCAGCGCGCCGGGCCAAATCCTGAACGGCGTCGACAAACCCAAGCCCCAAATGTTCGGTCAGGAATCGCAGCGCATCGCCGTGGGCGCCGCAGCCGAAGCAGTGGTAAGTCTGCCGGCTGGGGCTGACGTGAAAACTCGGGGTTTTCTCACCGTGGAAAGGGCAGAGTCCTTTGAGGCTGGCGCCGGACTTCTTCAACTGCACATGGGTGCCCACCACGTCAACGATGTCGACGCGGCCCAGCAACTGCTGAAGGAACTCGGGAGGGATCACGCCCCCAGTTTAGGGGCGCAGAAAACGCAACACCCGGCCAAGGCAGTTCGCCTGGCCGGGTGTCGAGTGGGACTGCGCGCTCTAGACGGCGAAGTCGCTGAGCTTGGCGCCGCCGGCAAGGGCGGCCTTCAGCCACTTGGGCTGCAGACCACGGCCGCTCCAGGTTTCTCCCGTGGCCTTGTTGCGGTACTTGGCGGCCACCTTGGACGGTGCCTTGGTGGCTGCGCGGCCGGTGCGCAAGCTGAGATCGGCCGGGGTCAGCCCATATTCGCTCATCAAGGTGCGCACCTTGGCAATGGCCTCGCCGCGTTCGCGGTCTTTGGTTTCAGCAATTTGCTGGTCGAGCGCGGCGCGTTGCGCCATCAGTTCTTGCAGGGTTGCCACTCTTGCCACCTCTTTCTGGTTCGAAACCAAGCGCTGCATCCGTGCAGCTTTGGCGCATGATAACCAGGGAATGGCTCGGGGCAATACCCGGCAAATTACTTGTAGCCGACGCGGTCCAGCATTTGTTGTACCGCGGCAATATTTCCGGCTACCCGGCTGAGTGGAATCGTCTCAGCCTTGAACTCTCCCATGCTTTTCAGTGCGGCGTTCTCGGTGCGCAGGCCGGCCACCACGGGCCATTCATTGTTGCCTTCGGCGAAATACCGTTGTGCAGCATCGCTCGCGAGATATTCAAGGAAGCGTTGTGCGGCGTCACGGTTCTTGCTGTGCCGCGCAATTGCGCCGCCGGCGATGTTCACGTGCGCACCCTGGTCGCGCTGATTCGGCAGCACAAAACCGATCTGCTCGACGGCCGCTTGGTCCTCGGGCTTCTTGGAAAGCATCATGCGCGCCAGGTAGTAACTATTGCTCAGCGCAATTTGGCATTCGCCACTGGCCACGGCGCGAATCTGGTCGGTGTCGCCGCCCTTGGGCGCGCGCGCCATGTTGGTCACAACGCCCGCCAGCCATTTCTCCATCGCCTGAGCACCCAGTCGTTCGTAGAGTGAACCAAACAGCGAGAGGTTGTAGGGGTGCGAGCCGGAGCGGGTGCACACCTTGCCCTTGTGGCGTGGGTCGGCCAAATCCTCATAGCGCAAGACCTGTTCGCGCGGCACGCTCAGCTTGTTGTAAACAATGACACGGGCGCGGGTTGAGAACCCCCACCAGGCACTGCCCTGGGGGCCCGCCGCAGCGCGGTACTGCGCGGGGACGCGCTGCTCCAGCGTGGCGGACTTGAACGGCAGGAACAACCCTTCACGTTCTGCCATGTCGAGACGGGCGGCATCCACCAGCAGCACCACATCGGCGGGGCTGGCCGCACCTTCAGTTTTCAGTCGCGCGAGGATGCCGGCATCGTCCGCTTCAATGCGCTGGATGCGAATGCCGGTGGCCTTGGTGAAGTTGGCGTACAGGGCCTCGTCCGTCTGGTAGTGGCGGGCCGAGTACAGGTTCAGAACGGCGTCCTGCGCGCGCGCGGCGGGCAGGGCGAAGGTCAGGGCGGCGGCCAACAGGCCGGCCAGACGGGCACGAATCATGAGCACTCCAGGGCTTCGGCGGATCGCCGGATGAGCAGGAGTTTAGCGAATGAGAATGGTTCGTGTTTGCGTTGACGCAAACGGGTCGGCACCCGTTGGGCGTCCTCAGGCTGCCGGCGGTACGAATCCCGCCGGCGCGTCGGCTCCGCCGCCGAAGAAGAACTGTTGCCGCGGGGCGTCCCAGTCTTCCGCTTGAGCTGGCGCTCAGGCTGCCGGCGGCAAGTATCCCGCCGGCGCGTCGGCTCCGCCGCCGAAGAAGAACTGTTCCATCTGCCGGGCCAGGTACTGGCGGGCGCGTTGGTCGGCCAGGTTCAGGCGGTTTTCATTGACCAACATGGTTTGGTGCTTGATCCAGGCTTGCCAGGCTTCCTTGCTGACCTCGTTCCAGATGCGCTGGCCCAGCGGGGTGTGGGCGGGGTAGGGCGGAAAGTCCAGGCCTTCGGCCTCTTTCTTCAGGTAAACGCATTGAACGGTGCGGGCCATGGTGGCAACTCCAGGGAACGTGAAATCGGGGCGGGACTGTAGCGGTGCCGCTCAGCCCAGTTGTTTGACAAGGACTTGCGAGCGGCGGTCCCAGTTGTACTTGCGCTTGCGTTCCTCGGGCAGCCAGTCCGGATCCACCTGCACGAAGCCGCGCTTGATGAACCAGTGCATGGTGCGGGTGGTCAGTACAAAGATGGATTTCAGTCCTTGGGCCTTGGCGCGCTGCTCGATGCGCTTGAGCAGGCGCTCGCCATCGCCCTGGGATTGGGACTGCGGGCTGACCGTCAGCGCAGCCATCTCGGCGGTGCCCGCTTCCACGTAGGGGTAGAGCGCAGCGCAGCCGAAGATGACGCCATCGTGCTCGATCACCGTGTAAAGCTCGACATCGCGCTCGATTTCTGTGCGATCCCGCTTGACCAACACGCCTTCGCGCTCGAACGGTTCAATCAGCGCAATGATTGAGGAAACATCGTCGCTGTTGGCTTCGCGCAGGCTTTCCAGCTTTTCGTCCACCACCATGGTGCCGATGCCATCGTGTGTGTAGACCTCCTGCAGCAGGGCTCCATCCACCGCGAAGGGCAGGATGTGCGAGCGGTCCACGCCGGCGCGGCAAGCCTTGACGCAATGGCGCAAGTAGAAGCCCGGGTCGGTGGGGGCTTCAGGCTCGGGCCAGCGTGCCAGCAGGCGTTCGGCGTCGGCCAAGGCCAGTTCCGTATCGATGGCGCTGTGGGGGTCGTCCGGCACCTCGTGCACGCCGGGCGTCTCGGTCATGAAGATCAGCTTGTCGGCCTGCAGGGCGATGGCGGTCTGCGTGGCCACGTCTTCCATCGTCAGGTTGAAGGCCTCGCCGGTGGGCGAGAAGCCGAAGGGCGAGAGCAGCACGATGGCGCCGGAATCCAGCGCGCGCTGGATGGCCACGCCATCGGCGCGGCGCACATAGCCGCTGTGCTCGTGGTCGATGCCGTCGATGATGCCGATCGGCTTGGCGGTCAGGAAATTGCCGCTGACGACCCGCAGCGTGGCATTGGCCATGGGCGTGTTGGGCAAACCTTGGCTGAAGGCGGCCTCGATCTCGAAGCGCAACTGGCCAGCCGCCTCCTGGGCACAGTCCAGCGCCACGGCATCGGTGATGCGCTGGCCGCGGTGGTGGCGAGCCGGGTGGTTCTTCAGGCGCAGTTGTTCGTCCACCTGGGGCCGGAAGCCGTGCACCAGCACGATGCGGATTCCCATCGCGTGCATCAGCGCCAAGTCCTGGGCAAAAACCGATAGCTTGCCAGCGGCGATCAGTTCGCCGGCCATGCCGACCACGAAGGTCTCGCCGCGGTAGGCGTGGATGTAGGGCGCCACGGCACGGAACCAGGGCACGAAGGTGTGCGGGAAGACAAGGCTCATGGGCCGGGCACCAGGGGAAAACGAGGGGAGGCCGGCATTGTGCGGCAGCACTTCCCCATGACGAATGGTGGTGGCGCCAGCGCGCTCGAACTGCGAGCATGGCCGCCCCATTCACCCCGGAAGAGGCTGCGATGAAGGACTACGCGGACATCTATGCGACCCCAGGCGCCATCAGCTGGAGCGAGCTGAGCACCACCGACCCGAAGGCCGCAACCGAGTTCTATGGCGGCCTGTTCGGCTGGCGCTTCGAAACCATGGACATGGGCACCGGCCCGTACCACGTCGTCAAGGTGGGCGACACCAGCGTGGCGGGCGTGATGGCCATGCCGCCCGACGCCCCGCCCGGCATGCCGCCCTGCTGGGGCGTGTACGTCACCGTGGCGGACTGCGACGCCACCGTCGCCAAAGCCAAGAGCCTGGGCGCGAACTGCCTGGCCGGTCCCTTTGATGTCCCGACCGTGGGCCGCATGGCGGTGCTGCAGGACCCGCAAGGCGCTGTCTTCCAGGTCATGGCCTACGCCCCGCAGCGCTGAACCCAGGCCCCCAGCGGCTTCAGGCGGCCGAGCGCCGCTGAGGCGGGACAATGCGCCCGCCATGAATGAAGCCAAGCCAAACAGCCGGCGCGATCCGCCGGCTGTTTCTATTCGCCCGACCAAGCCGCCCAAGCCGGTTGCGGCCCCCGTTGCGACCCCGCCGCTGCCGCCGATCACTTTCCCGGAATCCTTGCCCGTCAGTGCGCGGCGCGAGGAAATTGCCGCCGCGCTGCGGCAGCACCAAGTCGTCATCGTCTGCGGCGAAACCGGCTCGGGCAAGACCACTCAGCTGCCCAAGATCGCCCTGGCCCTGGGCCGTGGCACGGGCAACGGCGGCCGGCTGATCGGCCACACCCAGCCGCGCCGCCTGGCGGCGACCAGCGTGGCCAAGCGCATCGCCGAGGAACTGAACTCGCCCCTCGGTGAGGTGGTGGGCTACAAGATCCGCTTCAACGACCGGCTCACCCCCGGCGCCTCGGTCAAGCTGATGACCGACGGCATCCTGCTGGCGGAAACGCAGACCGACCCGCTGCTCAAGCGCTACGACACGCTGATCATTGACGAGGCCCATGAGCGCAGCCTCAACATCGATTTCCTGCTCGGCTACCTGAAGAACATCCTGCCGCGCCGGCCGGATCTGAAGCTCGTCGTCACCTCGGCCACCATTGACGCCGAGCGCTTCGCCAACCACTTCGCGTCGCGCAAGGGGCCGGCACCCGTCATCCAGGTGTCCGGCCGGCTGTTCCCAGTCGAGCAACGCTGGCGTCCCTTCGAGGAAAAGAAGGACTACGGCCTGGCCGACGCGATCCGCGACGCGGTGGACGAGCTCTGGCGCAGCGGCCCGGGCGACTGCCTGGTCTTCCTGCCCGGCGAGCGCGAGATCCGCGAGGTGGCCGAAACCCTGCGCGGCCACCACCCGCCCGGTGTGGACGTGCTGCCGCTGTTCGCGCGCCTCTCCCCGCAGGACCAGGACAAGATCTTCCAGCCCCACGGCGCGCCGCGCATCGTGCTGGCCACCAACGTGGCCGAGACCTCGCTGACCGTGCCCGGCATCCGCTTCGTCATCGATGCCGGCACCGCGCGCGTCAAGCGCTACAGCTACCGCAACAAGGTCGAGCAGCTGCAGATCGAGCCCATCAGCCAAGCCGCGGCCAACCAGCGTGCCGGCCGCTGCGGCCGCGTGTCCAACGGCATCTGCGTGCGCCTGTATGACGAGCAGGACTTTGCCCAGCGCCCGCGCTTCACCGACCCGGAGATCCTGCGCAGCTCACTCGCAGGCGTGATCCTGCGCATGAAGTCGCTCGGCCTGGGTGCCGTGGAGGACTTCCCCTTCCTCGAAGCCCCACCCGGCAAGGCGATTGCCGACGGCTACCAGCTGCTGGCCGAGCTGGGCGCGGTGGACGAGGCCAACGAGCTCACCGACATCGGCAAGCAGCTGGCCAAGCTGCCGCTGGACCCGCGCGTGGGCCGCATGCTGCTGGCCGCGCGCGATCAGCAGGCCTTGAGCGAGATGCTCGTCATCGCCTCCAGCCTCAGCAGCCAGGACGTGCGTGACCGCCCGCCCGAGCAGCAACAGCAGGCTGACGCCAAGCACAAGCCCTTCGACGACGAGAAGAGCGAGTTCAGCGGCCTGCTCAAGCTCTGGAAGTGGTTGGAAACCGCTCGCGGCGGTGAGGGTGAGCACAAGCTCAGCCACCGCAAGTACGAGGCCAAGCTGCGCGAGCACTTCATCAACCCCCGCAAGGTGCGCGAGTGGCGCGACATCCACCAGCAGCTGCACGGCGTCGTGGCCGAGCAGGGCTGGCGCCTGAACGAGAGCGAGGCCACCTACGAGCAGCTGCACCGCGCGCTGCTGGCCGGCTTGCTGGGCAACATCGGCCTCAAGAGCGAGACCGAGGACACCAATGCCTACAACGGCGCGCGCGGCATCAAGTTCTGGCCCTGGCCAGGCGCGCACCTGAGCAAGAAGCCGGGCCGCTGGGTGCTGGCGGCCGAGCTGGTCGAAACCTCGCGCCTGTGGGGCCGCGGCCTGGCCAACATCGACCCGGCCTGGGTGCTGGCGCAATGCGGCCACCTGCTCAAGACCCACCAGGCCGAACCGCATTGGGAGAAAAAGGCCGGGGAGGTGGTGGCGCTGGAGCGCGGCACGCTGTACGGCCTGACCCTATACCAGGGCAAGCGCGTGAACTTCGGCCGCATCGACCCGGTCAAGGCGCGTGAGATCTTCATCCGCGAGGCCCTGGTGGGCGGCGAGATCGAATCCAACCTGCCCTTCCTGGCCCACAACGCCAAGCGCATTGCCGAGGTCGAGAAGATCGAGCACAAGAGCCGGCGCCAGGACGTGCTCGTGGATGACGAGCTGATCCAGCTCTTCTACGACGCCCACATCCCCGCCGAGGTGTGTTCCACCGCTTCTTTGGAGCGCTGGTACCGCCAGGCCAGCAAGGCCGAGCCCAAGCTGCTGCATTTCAGCCGCGAGGAGCTGATGCGCCATGAGGCCGCCGGCGTCACCAGCCAAGCTTTTCCCAAGATGCTGCGCGTGGGCGGCGTGGACTGCCGCTGCGACTACCTGCACGAACCCGGCGACGCGCGCGACGGCCTGACCGTCACCGTGCCAGTGTTCGCGCTCAACCCGGTGAGCGAGGCGGCCTGCGAGTGGTTGGTGCCTGGCCTGCTGGAAGCCAAGGTGACGGCGCTCATCAAGGCGCTGCCGCAGAAGCCGCGCGCCCGCCTGGCGCCGGTGCCGGCCTTTGTGGCCGAGTTCGTGGCCGCCACGCCGTTTGGCGAGGGCTCGCTGATTGACGTGTTGCTGGCTGCCGTCAAGACCAGGACCGGACTGCCCCTGACCCGCGCCGACTTCAAGCTCGAGCTGCTCAGCCCGCACCTGTTCATGAACCTGCGCATCGTGGACGAGCATGGCCGTCAGCTCGGCATGGGGCGCAACCTGGCGGCGCTGAAGGCCGAATTTGGCGGCCTGGCGCGCTCAAGCTTCCAGGCCTTGGCGGCGCTGAAGCTGGCGCCGGCCGCCTCGCCCGCGGCCGAGGCACCGAAGGCCAAGCCCGGTGCCGTCGCGCATGCCGCGCCGGCGGTGGAGGCCGCGCAGCGCCACACCGACTGGAGCTTCGGCGAACTGCCCGAGCTGCTGGAAGTCCGCAAGGGCGGCCAGAGCCTGATCGGCTTCCCGGCCCTGATCGACAAGGGTGCTCATGTCGAAATCGAAGTCTTTGACGAGCCCGAGGCCGCCCAGGCCCTGCACCGCGCCGGCCTGCTGCGCCTCTTCGCGCTGCAGCTCAAGGAGCCGCTCAAGGGCCTGGAGAAGAACCTCGGCCCCGACCTGCAACGCTTGGGCGTGGCCTTCATGGCCCTGGGCACGGTGGAAGAGCTGCGCGCCCAGGTGCTGAACCTGGCGCTGGAGCGCGCCTTCCTGGCCGAGCCGCTGCCCACCACGGCCGAGGCCTTCCAGGCCCGCCTGGCCGAAGGCCGCCCGCGCCTGGTGCTGATCGCCCAGGAGGTGTTGCGCCTGGCCGGCACCGTGCTGGCCGAGTTCCAGGCCACCCAACGCAAGCTGAAAGACGCCCGCGCGCCCAAGGAAGTGGCGGACGACATCCAGGCCCAGCTGGAGCGTCTGGTGCCCAAACAGTTCCTGCCTCGCACCCCTTGGGGCCAGCTGCAGCATTTCCCGCGTTACCTGAAGGCCGTGCAGGTGCGGCTGGACAAGCTGCGCGCCGACCCCGAGCGCGACGCCCGGCTGCTGGCCGAGCTGCGCCCGTTGGAGCAGCGCTGGCAACGCCGCGTGGCCGAGCGCCGCGGCAGCCCGGACGCCCGCCTTGACGAATTCCGCTGGCAGCTGGAAGAGCTGCGGGTCAGCCTGTTCGCGCAGGAGTTGCGCACGCCCCAGCCGGTCTCGGTCAAACGCCTGGACAAAGTCTGGCAGCAGATGTCCGGTTGACCCCCCCCCCGAAGCGCCTGCGGCGCCCTACGGGCCAGCCAAGGCCAGTGGCCTTGGCCTTCGGCAGGCACAGATGGCCCACTGGGCCGTCTGTGTCCAGCCTCAGCCCCCAGGGGGCGCCACCAGCGGCCCGGCAAAGCCGGTACCGCGGTGGCACTTGTTGGTGTGTGTTCTGCGAAAGATGGGTGCGCGAGTTTCGGCTCTCAGAAGAGAAGTCACTGTGATCGGCGTCGCGTCTTGGCGCTTCTTCGGGGGTTTAACCCCGCGCGCAGCAGGTTTAATCGCTCCCAATGGTTTCCACGAATCCTCCCGCTCCGTCGCCCGCACCCCTGCGGCTGGGGCCTTTTGAGCTCAAGGCGCTGCTCGGAAAGAGTGAGCGCAGCATGCTCTGGCAGGTGCTGGATACCCGCAACCGCCAGGAACTGCTGGTGGCGCTGCCACGCGTCAAACCGGCCGATCCCCAGCAATGGCTGCAGAACGCCCGTCAGGCCGCCAAGGTGGAGCACCCCGGCCTGGCCGCGCCGGCCGAGATTGGCTATGCCGACCCCTGGCCGTACATCGCCTATTCGCGCAGCCTGGGGCTGACGGTGGCCGAGCGTTTGACACGCCACAAGCAGCCTGCGCCGGTGGACGTGGCGCGCTGGCTGGAACGCGCGCTCGATGGCCTGGCCATGGCCCACGACGCCGGGCTCTCGCATGGCGACCCACAGCCCTTCATGCTGTTGCTGGCCGAGGACGGCCAGGCCTGCCTGCTCGGCATCGGGCTGCTGGGCGCCGGCTGGCAGAGCACCCCGGAAGCGCGCCAGCGCCGCCAGGCCGAGGCGCTGGAGGACGTGCTCTGCATGGGCCTGCTGACCAACCGCCTGCTGGGCGGGCGCGCCCCGCTGGAATGCACCGACACCCGCGAGGTGCTGATGCGCCTGCCGCCCCATGGCCGCGAGTTCGTGCGCCTGGGCTGGGAGCAGACGCACCCGGTGGATGAAGCGCTGCGCACCATCGTCAACCGCAGCACCGCCACCCAGCCCACCCAGCGCTATTTGCAGGCGCGTGCCTTTGCGCGCGCCCTGGAAGGCTGGCGCGAGCGCGTGCAGAACCCCGAGGGCGGCATGGTGGCCCAGCTGCTGGACCGCCTGAAGCGCTTTGGCGGCCTGCCCGTCACCCGCCCCGAGGCCGTGCGCCAGGTGCTGGCGGGCGGGCTGGAGCAGCGCCATGCCGACGAATTGGCCGGCCTGGTGCTGCAGGACCTGGCCCTGACCCTGGAACTGCTGCGCCGCGTGAACCTGGCGCAGCGCCGCGAAGGCGGCGCCGGTCAGCCGGCGGTGCTGAACATGGCCCGCGCCATCAGCCTGCTGGGTCTCGAGGAGTTGGCCACGGCTGCGCAATCGCTGCGGCCGTGGCCGGGTTTGCTGGCGCCTGAGCGCGTGGTGAACCTGCGCCTGGCGCTGGCGCGTGCCCACCAGGCCGCCGAGGTGGCCCGCCGCCTGGCCCCGGCCGGCTACGACCCCGAAGTGCTGCGCCTGGTAGCCCTGGCGCAGAACCTCGGGCGCCTGCTGGCCCAGTACCACTTGCCGGGGGAGTGCGAGCAGATCGAGCGGCTGCAAGTGCCGCCCGAGCCCACCGAGGAGCACCCCAATCCCCAGCCCATGAGCGAGCGCGCCGCTGCCTTCGCCGTGCTGGGTTGCGAGCTGGACGACCTGGGGCTGGCCGCGCTGCGCCACTGGGGTCTGGGCGATGAGCTGCAGTCCATGGCGCGCCGCCCGGAGCCCGACCAACCCATCCACCATGCGCATGGCGACATCGAACAGCTGCGCCTGAGCTGCGCGATGGCCAACGAACTGGTGGACTGCCTGGTGCAGCGCGAGCCCCGCAAGCGCCGCCAAGCCATCGAAGCCGTGACGCGACGCTATGCCAGGGCCCTCGGGCTGGGCCTGGACGACGTGCAGCGCGCGCTCTTTCCGGAATCCGCACAGGCTGCCGTGCAGCACACCTTGGCATGAGAACCCTGGGCCGCTTCAAGCTCATCCGCAAGCTTGGCGGCGGCGCACAGGCCGTCGTCTGGCTGGCGCACGACCCGCGCCTGGACCGCGAGGTGGCGCTCAAGGTGCTGAACACCGAGGACACCACGCCGGACGCCGTGGACGAATGGCTGCATGAGGGCCGTGCGGTGAGCCGGCTCAACCATGTCGGCATCGTGCCCGTCTACGAAGCCGATCGCTTCGACGGCCAGCCCGCGCTGGTGTTTGAGCTGGTGCGTGGCGGCACCCTGGGCCGCGTGCTGGGCGAAGGCCCCCAGCCGCCGCGCAAGGCCGTGGAGACCATGGTCCAGGTACTCGACGCGCTGGCCTTCGCCCACGCGGCTGGCATCGTGCACCGCGATCTCAAGCCCGGCAATGTGCTGATCGACGCCCAGGGCCGGCCACGTGTCACCGATTTCGGCATCGCTGCCCGCGCCACTGACCAGAGCGCCGCCCAGGTCGTGGGCACGCCGGGCTACATCTCGCCCGAGGCCGCGCGTGGCGAGGCGCCGCAGCCGCGCATGGATGTGTTTGCCGCCGCCATCATGCTGGCGGAGCTGATGAGCGGCCGCCGCCTGGTGGGCGAGGCCGATGTGGCGCGCAGCCTGCACCGCACCCAGCACGAAGACCTGGAGATGCCGCACATCGACAACCCGGACGCCGACGATGCGCTGCGTGCCATCGTGCAGCGCGGGCTGGCGCGCGACCCGGCACGGCGCTGGGAGAGTGCCGCGGCGATGCGCGACGCGCTGATGGCCTGGCTGCACGGCCCGGCCGATGCACCGGCTGAAAGCTCCGATGGCCCGGCCGGCGCGGCCGCGCTGGAATTCCTGCTGCGCCGCATGCGCGCCAAAGCAGATTTCCCGGGCCTGACCGCCTCGATCGAGCGCATCCAGCGCCTCACCCACTCCGACAACGAAAGCCTGGCCGGCCTGGCCAACGAGATCCTCAAGGACGTGGCGCTGACCAAGAAGCTGCTGCGACTGGTCAACACCGCGCAGTTCCGCCATGCCGGTGGCGGCAGCATCAGCACGGTGTCGCGTGCCGTCGCCCTGGTGGGCTTTGGCGGCGTGCGCAACCTGGCGCTCAGCCTGGTGCTGCTGGAACGCATGCAGGACCGTGCGCACGCCGCCCAGCTCAAGACCGAATTCCTGCGCAGCCTGATGGCCGGCAGCCTGGCGCGCGAGCTCAGTGGCGCCAGCCGCGAGGGCGAGGAGATGTTCCTCGGCGCGCTGTTCCAGAACCTCGGGCGCCTGCTGACCGAGTTCTACTTCGCCGAGGAAGCCGCCCAGGTCCGCCGCCTGGTGCGCGAGGCCCAGGGTACGCAGGCGCCGATCAGCGAAGCCACGGCGAGCGCGCGCGTGCTGGGCATCAGCTATGAGGAGCTGGGCATCGCCGTGGCCAAGCGCTGGGGCCTGCCCGATGGCCTGACCGCCATGATGCGCCGGCCCATCGGTGACCCGCCGGACCGCCCGCCCGAACAGGCGGTTGAACGCCAGCGCTGGCTGGCGCGTGCCGCGAATGAGGCGGCCGACGTCATCCTGCACAGCGAACCCGACCAGGCCAAGCTGCGTCTCAAGCAACTGGGCGAGCGACACTCACGGGCGCTGCGCGTGGGCCCCGAGGCCTTCGCGGGTGCCTGCGGCCAGGCGCAGCAAAAGCTCGCCGATCTGGCCGACGCAATGGAGCTGCGCATTGACCGCAACTCGCCCGCTCAGCGCCTCATCAGCGTCACCCCCGAGCCGACGTCGGATGCGGAGCTGGCGACCGTGGTCATGCAAGCCACCGTGGTGACGGACATCCAGTCCCAGCCGCGCGAACAGGCCTCGCAGCAGCTGGCGGCCGGCATCCAGGACATCACCGACGCCATGGTGCAGTCCAACGACGTTGGCGCCGTGCTGCGCATGATCCTGGAGACCATGTTCCGCGCGCTCAATCTCAAACGCGTGCTGTTTGCCATGCGCGACGCCCGTACCGAGCAGCTGATCGGCCGCTTTGGCCTGGGCGAGGGCGTGGAGGCCCTGGCGCCGCAGTTCAAGGTGCCCCTGAAGCCGGCCGCCGGCCAAGCACCGGATCTGTTCTGCGCCGTCTGCCTCAAGGCCGTGGACACCTTGATCAGCGACGCCACCCAGCCCAACATCGCCCAGCGCCTGCCGCCCTGGTGGCGCGACAAGTACAAGGCCGGCAGCTTCCTGGTGCTGCCGCTGGCGCTCAAGGGCGCCCCTTTCGGCCTGATTTATGCCGACCGCGACAAGCCCGGCGACATCCAGCTCGACGAGAAAGAGCTTTCGCTGCTGCGCACCCTGCGCAACCAGGCGGTGATGGCCTTCCGCCAGAGCAGCGGCTGAATCAACACAGTTCCGCCAGCCGCCGTTCCAGATGGCGCGCATCGGCGGGGTGTGCAGTGGCGGCAATGGCGGTCTGCAGGTCGGCCCGGGCCTGCGCCGAAAGCCCCAGGCGCGCGCAGGCATGGGAACGGGCGGCCAGGGCGTGGGCCAGCAGGGCGGGCGGCAGAGCGGGGCGCAGCGCGTCCAGATGCGCCAGCGCTTGTTCGGCGGCGCCAGCCTCGGCCAGGGCAATGGCATGGCCCAGGCGCGGTGCGGCCGAAGGGTCCAAGGCCAGCAGCAGCTCGTAGTAGCGCACGATGGCCGGCCAGTCCGTGGCGTCGTAGTGCGGGGCTGCAGCGTGCTCGGCTGCGATGCCGGCCAGCAGATGCCAGCGGCTCAGCTGTTCGCCCCTCTGCGAGGCCTGCAGATGCGCCAGGCCCAGTCGGATCAGACCGGCATCCCAGCGGTCGCGGGCCTGGCCGGCCAGGGGAACGAACTCGCCGGCGTCGTCAATGCGCCCGCTCAAGCGCGCCCCGTGCAGCAGCAGCAAGGCAGCCAGAGCGTCGGTCTGTGCTGCCGCGGTGGCGCTGTGGGCGCACAGCGCGCGGGCCAGCCGAATCGCTTCCCAGCACGGCAGCAAGGCCTGTTCGTGGGCCAGCGCGGCCGCTGGTTGACCGCTGCGCCCCGCCGCCAGTTGCCCCTGGTGGAACATCAAGGCCAGTGCGGTCAGCACGGCGTCCAAGCGAGCGGGCAGTTCGCGGCCCGCTGGCAGCTGGAGCGGACCGGCCTCGGCCAGCAGCGTGCGGGCCCGTGCCAGACGCTGGGCCAAGGCAGCCGGGGTGCTGAAGAACAGCGGCGCCAGCGTTTCCAGCTCCCAGCCGGCCAGGCTGCGCAAGGCCAGCAGCACCTGGCTGGCCACCGGCAGGGCCGGGTGGCAGGCGGCAAAGAGCAGGGCCAGCTCCTCGTCCGCCAGCTCGCCCTGCAGGCGCGGACTGTGTTCGCAGGCGGGACCTTCCGCTTCGTCCGGCCAGGGCTCGAAGCGGGCCTGACCGCGCAGCTCGTCGATCAGCTGGCGCTGCGCCACGCGGTACAGCCAGGCGGCCGGGCGCTCGGGCAGGCCATCTTGCGGCCAGTGCTGCAGGGCCTTGAGGCAGGCACCCTGTACGGCGTCCTCGGCCTGGGCCAGATGGCTCAGGCCGAGCTGGCGCACCAGCAGGGCGACGAGGCGCCGTCGCTCCTGCCGGATCAGCGCTGTCAGCTCGGCGTTCAGCCCAGGGCCTCGATGCGGCGCAACTCGATCCACTGCCGCCCTTCGAGGTGCGGGCACTCCAGGGCCAGGGCCTCGGCGGCGGCGTCGTCGGCGGCCTTGATCAGGTAGAAGCCGCCGATCACGTCATGCGTTTCGGCATAAGGCCCGTCACTGGCCACCGGGCGGCCGCCCTGCAGGCGCAGGTGCCGGCCGCCGTCATCGCAGAGCTTTTCGCCCCCGGCCAGAAGCTGGCGCTCGGCCAGGCTCTGGGCCCAGGCCTGATGGCTGCGGATGATGTCCTGCAGCTGGGTCGGGCTGATGGCCACCGAGTCGGCCGGGGTCTCGTGCAGAAGCAGCAGATAAGTGTGCATGGTGCGTTCCAGGTGTCGGTGGCCACGGGATTGTGGTCACACGCTGCCATGACGCTGCGGCCGGGCGCCGCATGACGGCGCCCCATCTCAGTAGAAACACTTAGCGCGACGCCAGGCGCACCAGTGCGTCGTTCAGGATCGTCGTGACCCAGTCGGCAGGGCCGGTGTTGGTGCCGAAGGTGTTGGTCAGCGCGAAGTGGGCGCGTCGGCCGTCCTGGCGCAGCACCACCATGCCCATGAAGCCGTTCGAGGCACCGGTGTGGAAGAGCACGGTCTGGCCCTTGACTTGGCCACCGGCCCAGCCCAGGGCGTAGTCGCCGGGGCGGATGCTGCGCAGGTTCTGCACATAGCTGGCCGGCAGGCCATGGGCCTGGCCCTGCAGCGCGCGCTGGTGTTCGGCCAGCCAGCGGGCGTACTCGGCGGGGCTGAGCCAGACGTCGCCCGAGGGCTTGATGGCATCCACCCAGGGTTGCAATTCCGCCCCGAAGCCCGTGAAGGCCTGCAGCTTGCCGGGGGCCTCGCCCTCGTAGCCCTGCGTCACGGGTGACAGGGTCTGCCACACCGGGTGCAGGCCCATGGGCGCCGTGAACTCACGCACCAGGGTCTCGAAGTCCTTGCCCGTGGCGGCCTCCAGCATGGCGCCGGCCAGGGTGTAGCCGGCGTTGGAGTAGACGAAGTCCTGGCCGGGTTGGCCGGCCGGGGGCAGGCTCAGCAGGTAGGCACTCAAGAAGCGGCGGCGGCCGGTGTCGGTTTGCGGCAGCGGGGCGGTCTGGCGGGCCAGGTAAGCGCCGAAGTCTTCGAGGCCCTCGGCGCTGTCCAGCGGTACCAGGCCGGCGCGGTGGTTCAGCAGCTGGGCCAGGGTGATCTGCGCATAGGCCGGGTGCATCTGCGCGGCCAGCTCGGGCAGCAGTTCGGCGGGCTTGCTGTCCCAGCGCAGCGTGCCCTTTTCCACCCATTGGGCCGCCAGGGCGGCGGTCATGGATTTACTCATCGAGGCCAGGTGGAAGGCCTCATCCCCCTGCAGGGCCACGCCAGCCTGCTTGCGCAGCCCGGCCGCGCCCAGGTAGAGCTTGGCGGTGGACTCTGCCTGAGTGGCGAACACGGTGCCCACCAGGCCGGCCTTGACGCCGGCCGCGGCCTCGTCGCGCGCGGCCTGGGTCTCGGTCAGCAGGTCGGGGTCACGGATCTCGTCGATCTGGGCCTTGCCGCCCCCGCCGCAGGCGCTCAGGACGGCGGCCAGGCCAAGGGCCAGGAGGAAGCGACGGGGCAGACGAGGGGTGGCAAACATGGTCGGAGATCAAAGGCGGGTGAACGAGGCCCGCATTCTTGAAATCCGACCCTAAAGAACTCCTAAAGCTGCACCCGAAAGCCGATGCCCCGGCCGAGCAGGCCGGTCGAGATGGCCAGCTGGGCCCCCAGGCGCTGCAAGGCCTGGGCCACGATGGCCAGCCCCAGGCCGGTACCGGACTCCAGGGTCTGGGCGCCACGCCAGAAGCGGTCAAACATCTTCTGGTGCTGCTCGGGCGGCACGCCGGGGCCGTCGTCGGCCACGGCCAGCCAGGGCCGCCCGTCGGCGCCCTGGCCGAGCTGCAATTCCACTTCGCGGGCGCCGTAGCGGATCGCGTTGTCCAGCAGGTTCTGCAGCAGGGTCTGCAGGGCCAAGCGTTCGGCCTTCCAGGGCAGGTGGTCCGGCGCCTGCAGCGCCAGGTTCACGCCGCGGGCGCGCGCCTGGGCATGGGCCTGGCGCAACTGGGTGGCGGCCAGTTCGGCCAGGTCCAGCTCTTCGGCTTGAGTGGGCCGCTCCTGGTCCAGGCGGGCCAGGTCCAGCAGTTGCTGGGACAGATGGGCCGTCCGGGCGAGCCCTTGCTGCAGGGCCTGGGCCGCCTGCGTCCGTCCGGCCTCATCCGGGCTCTTGAGCAGCACATGGGCCTGCGCGCCCAGGGCCGCCAGCGGGGTGCGCAGCTCATGGGCGGCATCGTGGATCAACGCGCGCTCGCGGGCCAGCTGTTCGCGCAGGCGCTTGAGCAGGGCATCGAAGGCTTCGCCCAACGGCCGCAGCTCGGCGTAGCGCAGATCCAGGTTCAGTGCGGCCAGTTCCTGGCGGGCGTCCAAGGCGGCGATGCGGGCGGTGAAGCGGCGCAGCGGCGCCAGACCGGTGCGCACCGCCAGCCAGAGCGTCAACAGCAGCACCGGCAGGGCCAGCAGCAGGGAGCTGCCGATCTCGCCCAGCACCCAGACGATCAACACGTCGTCGCCGATCAAGGGGTCCAGCACTTGAACCCGCCACGGGCCCCCTTGGGCCTGGAAGACCGCGTGCGGGTGGCCGCGCAGGTCGGTCTGGCTCAGGCCCTCACTCAGTTCGCCCTCTGGTTGCGGGCCGTACTGGCAGACGCTCCGCCCCTGGTCATCGCGCAAGGCCACGCCAGCTCCGCCATAGGCATAGCCCTGCAGCTGGCGCAGGCGCTCCAGCTCGCCCGCGAAGCCCTGGGCCACCGCGCAGGCGCTTTCGGCATCGCGCAGCTTTTCAACACTGCGAGCCAGCAGGCTGCCCAGCATCTGTGCGGGCGACTGCTGCACCAGCTGGCTCCGCGCCTCCCAGTAGTTCCAGGCCACCAACAGCAGCGTGATCAGGGCATATGCCACCAACAAGGCGGCAATCAGCCGCCGGCCCAGGCTGCGTTTCATAAGGACTCCAGCCAATAGCCCACGCCGCGCAGCGTGCCGATGCGCTCGGCCCCGATCTTGCGGCGCAGATTGCTCAGGTGCACCTGCAGTGCGGCCGTGTCCAGGGCCTCGCCCAGGGGTTCGAGGCGCTGTGCCAGCGTGGTCTTGTCCACCACCTCGCCGCCGCCCTCGGCCAGCGCCAGCAACAGCTGGTACTCGCGCGGGGTCAGGTCCAGGGTTCGGCCCGCCAGCTGAGCCTGCGAGCGGCGTGGCAGCAGGGCCAGGGCGCCGAACTGCCAGGTCTCGCCAGCCTGGGCGGCACTGCGCCGCAGCACGGCGCGCAAGCGTGCCAGCAGCTCGGGGATCTCGAAGGGTTTG
The DNA here is from genome assembly GCA_039808065.1 of Burkholderiaceae bacterium. GTDB lineage: Bacteria > Pseudomonadota > Gammaproteobacteria > Burkholderiales > Burkholderiaceae_C > Inhella. The sequence continues at coordinate 35,795 of JBDHSJ010000010.1, forward strand.
ACCAGATAGTCATCGGCCCCGGCGTCCAGGCCGGTGAGTCGTTCATCCAGCGCGCCGCGGGCGGTGATGACCAGGACCGGCGTGCGGCTGCGCGCCGCACGCCAGCGCTGCAACAGGGCCAGGCCGCTGCCATCGGGCAGGCCCAGATCGAGCAGCACCGCGCTGCAGGCGGGGTCATCCAACTGGGGCGGGGCATCGGCGGCGCGGCGCAGCCATTGCACGCTGAAGGCCTCCAACTGCAGGGCACTCAGCAAGGCCTGGCCGAGATCCAGATCGTCTTCGATCAGCAGGATGTGCATGGCAATGAAAAAAGCGGCTGCCGGGGCAGCCGCTTTTCAAGTGATGGGTGACGAGCCTTACCTCGGCACTGGTTGCTACGCTGAGGGCTGCTTGGTTCCCCACCTGACCCGGTTGGGCGCGCTCCCATGCGAGGGGGCCCGTCACTGCGCATTCTACGTGCGGCGACAGGCCCGCCGCGGCCACCCCTTCAAGGCTGGTAGCGCCACAGCTGGCGCGACTCGCTGCCCACCGCGTCCGAGCTGCGGGTGAAGCCGCCCAGCACATAGATCGCATCCCCCACCGCCACGGCACCGAGGCCATGGGCGGCGTAGGGCATGGCGGGCAGTGCCGCCCAGCTGCGCGTGGCGGGGTCGAAGCGCTCCACGGCGGCACTGACCGTGCGTGCTGCGGTTTCGCCGCCAAAGGTGTAGAGCTTGCCGCCCAGCACGGCCGCGGCGAGGCTGCCGCGTGCGGTGGGCAGGCCGGGTTCGGCGGCCCAGCTGTTGCTGGCCGGGCTGTAGCAGTCCAGGCGGTCGAGCGGCTGCTGGTCGGAGGCGCGGATGCCGGGGCTGCGGCCGCCAGCCACGCACAGGCGCCCTTCCAGCACGCCGGCCGCCGCCGCATTGCGCGCCGGGCTGAGCGGCGCCAGGGGCTGGGCCAGCCAGGTCTGGTTGGTGGTGTCGAAGGCCGAATGGCTCTCCACCGAGGCGCTGGCGGCGTTGTTCAGGTTCCAGCCACCCACCAGGTGCAGGCGGCCATTCAGCTCGGCCGCCGCGGCGGCAAAGCGTGGCACCGGCAGCGCCGGTCCGCTGCTCCAGCTGTTGGCCGCCGGGTCATAAACCTGCAGTGCGCTGCTGGCCTCGCCGCCCAGGGCGTAGACCTTGCCCGCCGCGCTCAGGGCCGCCAGGTTGTCGGTGCCGCGTGGCAGGCGCGGCCCGGCGGACCAGCTGTTGCTGGCGATGTCGTAGAGGTAGCTGCTGGCCGAGGTGTCGTAGCCGCCCGCCACGACCAGCTTGCCGTTGACGGCCGCGAGGCCGAACTTGGCCACGCCGCTGGGCAGGTCCGCCAGGCGCGTCCAGCCCGCCG
>JBDHSJ010000011.1:0-37116 GCA_039808065.1 Burkholderiaceae bacterium
CCGGCCCTGATGCGCCTGCCCACCGCCCTGTTCGAACGCCTGGCCGCGCGCATGCTGCGCATCGACGCCCAGGCGCGTTCCAGCATGGCCGACGACCTCGCTGCCGGTCGCCCGACGGAGATCGACGCCTTGTGCGGCGCCGTGCTGCGCCTGGCCCAGGCACAAGGCCTGCAGGCGCCGCGCCAGCGCCTGATGTTGGAGCTGCTGGGCGCACCGAAGCCGGAAGCCCTCAGCGCCCGGGTGCTGCGCCAACGTCTGGGCGCGTGACACCCTTCACGCCCGGTGCGGCCCACTTGTAAGCAGGCGTAAGAAGCACGCCAGCCGTCCGGGGGGCCTGAGGAGCGCCGCCACAATCCGGCGCTTTTTCCACTGCTCAGGGAGAGGGTATGAACACCCCCGTGAAGGCCGCGATTGCCGTGGCCGTGCTGGCCGGCCTGTGGGCCGGCGCCACCGCCTACAGCGGCGGCCGCGTCAAGACCGAAATGATCCTGCAAGCCGAAAGCCTGCGTGCCCACACCCAGTCGCCGGTGCGCATCCGCAAGGTCGATTACCAGAAGGGCTTCATGAGCGCCACCCGCACGCTCGAACTGGAGTTCGGCTGCGGCCCCGAGCAGGGCGGCAAGGACAAGGTGCACACCATGGTCTGGCAGGACCAGATCCAGCACGGCCCGCTGCCCGGCTTTGGCGGCTTTGGCGCCGCCCGCATCGACAGCAAGCTGGTGCTCAGCGACGCGGACCGCGCCGAACTGAAGAAGATCGGCATGGACGAAGTGCCCGTGAGCCTGCGCACCAGCGTGGGCTTTGACGGCGCCAGCAACAGCCGCCTGCTGGTCTCGGCTTTCACGCTCAAGCCCGATGCCGAGATGAGCCTGAAGTTCCAGGGCTTGGACGCCAATCTGCAGCTGAACAAGGACGGCAGCGCGCGCTACACCGGCAAGCTGCCGGGCTATGTGATCGAGTCGCCCACCAAGGGCTTCAAAGCCGTGATCGAAGGCGCCGAGTTCGAGGGCGAAGGCCTGGCCCCCACCTGGTGGGCGCTGAACGGCAAGGGCAAGGGTGCGATGAAGTCGATGCGCTTCGAGGCCCCGGGCCCGGACGGCCAGGCGCGCACCCTGTTTGCCTGGACCGATGTGGCCTATCAGCAGGACGGCCGCGTGGCCGACCAGCTCTTCAGCGCCGAGTTCAATCTGCAGGGCAAGGCCGAAGTCGCCGGCGTCAAGCTCGAGTCCATCGGCATGAAGGGGCGCATGCAGCGCCTGCAGGCCCAGGGCTGGACCGACTTCGTGCGCGGTGCCTGGAGCCAGGGCTGCCAGAGCAGCAAGAACCCGCAGGCCGAGGCCGAACGCCTGATGGCCCCGCTGCTGAAGCTGTTGCCGCACAACCCCTCGATGAGCGTGGACGAGATCAAGCTGACGATGGGCGGCCGCAGCGCCGAGTTCAGCTACCAGTTCGGCACCCAGGGCGTGACGGCCGAGGACCTGAAGGCCCCGGCACTGGCGCCCGTGCTGATGAAAAAGGCGGAGTTCAAGATGGCGGGCAAGCTGCCGCTGGGCTTCATTGAGCAGATGCTCAAGGCCAGCGGCAAGGAGATGCCGCCTGAAGTGCTGAATGCCCAGTTGGATCAGGCCGTGGAGCGCGGTTTCGTCAAGCGCGAGGGTGAACTCATCAGCGCCGAGATGGAAATGCGCGGCGGCACGATGAAGGTCAATGGCAAGCCCATCCCCCTGCCGGGCATGGGCCCACAGCCCGCGATGGCCGCACCCGAGGGCGAGCCGCAGGCCCAGTAAGTCGGGGCTCGGCAGCAAGCAGAAGGCGGCCCGCGGGCCGCCTTCTGCGTTTCAGAGCGCCAACTGCGCCAAGCCGACCTCGGGCTGCCAGCGGGTACCCAGCCGCGCCACCCGCCCGGCGCAGCGCTGCAGAAAGTCCGGCAGGCCCTGCGCGTGCACCGCCTGCAGCGGCCCGCCGGTGTGCGGCGCAAAGCCCCAGCCCAGCACCGCGCCCACATTGCCCTCGGCCACCGAGCCCAGCACGCCCTCGTGCAGGCAGCGCAGGGCTTCGAGCATCTGCACGTCCAGCAGGCGCTGGGCCAGTTCGTCCAGATCCCAGTTGATGGGCTTCGCGTGCCGGGCCAAGCCGGGCCAGAGCTGCTTGCCACCCTCGTAGTCATAGAAGCCCTGCCCCGCCTTGCGACCAATCCGGCCTGCCGCCACCAGCTCCTGCACCAGGGCGAGGCCGGGATGCGCAGCGGGCGCCGCGGCCCCCAGGTCGGCGCGGGTCTGGGCGTCCACCGCCAGGGTCAGGCTCAGGCTCACCTCGTCGTGCAGGGCCAGGGGGGGCATGGGCATGCCGGCATGCCGACCTGCCGCCTCCACCACCGCGGCGGGCACGCCTTCGAGCACCATGGCGCAGGCCTCCAGCAGATAGGTGCCGAAGCAGCGGCTGGTATAGAAGCCGCGGCCATCATTCACCACGATGGCGGTCTTGCCGAGCTGCCGCGTCAGGTCGAAGGCCAGGGCCAGCGCGGCATCGCCCGTGCGTGGGCCGCGGATGATCTCGACCAGGGGCATCTTCTCCACCGGAGAAAAGAAGTGGATGCCGACGAAGCGCTCCGGCGCGCTGCTGGCCTGGGCCAGCGAGCCGATCGGCAGCGTGGAGGTGTTGGAGCCGAACACGGTGTCGGCGTCCAGGTGCGCCTCGGCCTTGTGGATCACCTCGGTCTTGACGCTGCGCTGCTCGAACACCGCTTCGATGATGAGATCGCAGCCGCGCAGCGCCGTGAAATTGGTGCTGGGCTCGATGCGCGCCAGCACCACCTGGCGCTCGGCCTCCGGCAGGCGCGCCAGCTGCTGCTCGGCATGGGCCTTGCCGCGCTCGGCCAGGCTCTGCTGGCTGTCCAGCAGCACCACCTCGATACCCGCCTTGGCCGCCACATGGGCAATGCCCGCGCCCATCATGCCGGCGCCGATGACCCCCAAGCGGTGCACGCGGTGCGTGGGCAGCGCCGGGCGCGCGGCGCCATGCTGAACCTCACGCTGCTGCAGCCACAGGCCCAGCAGCGCCTGCGCCGGCGCACTGGTGGCACAGGCCGCGAAGTAGCGGCTCTCCAACTCCAGCGCGGCGTCCATGCCGAGCAGGCCGCCTTCGAACACGCAGGACAGGATGTGCGTCAGGTTGGGCAGCTGCGTGCCGCCCTTGTCGCTCGCCATCGAAGGCGCGATGGCCCAGAGCTCGCCCTGGCGGGCCGAGCCGCCGCCGGGGTAGCGCCAGCCCTTGCGGTCCCAGGGTTGCTCGGGCTGCGGGTGCGCCAACGCCCAGGCGCGCGCCTGGGCCAGGGCGTCTTCGGGGCTGGCGGCAAGCGCATCCAGCAGCCCGGCCTCCCTGGCTTGGGCGGCGCGGATGCGCGTGCCCTCCAGCAACCAAGGCAAGGCCGTGGCCTGGCCGACCAGGCGCGGCAGGCGCTGGGTGCCGCCGCCCGCGGGCAGCAGGCCCAGGCGCACCTCGGGCAAGGCCAGCACGGTGTCTGTCAGGCCGATGCGTGCATGGCAGGCCAGCGCGATCTCGAAACCCGCGCCCAGGGCCTGGCCGTTGACGAGCGCCACCACCGGCTTGCCGCAGCGTTCCAGCCGACGCAGCGCAGACTTGAAGGCCATCGTGGCCTCGAAAGCCTTGGCGGCGCTGTCCAGGGTGCGGAGCAGTTCGATGTCGGCGCCGAGCAGGAAGTCTGGTTTGGCGCTGGCGAGGATCAGCCCGCGCACGCTTGCCGCGCTGCAGACGCGCCCCACCAGCGCGGCAAAGGCCTCGCCCAGCGCGGCGTCGAACACATTGGCCTTGCCGGGGTGATCAAGCCGGGCCAGCAGCAGGCCATCGTCGAGGAGTTCGGCGTGGATCATTCAAACCCTCTCGATGATGGTGGCGATGCCCATGCCGCCACCCACGCAGAGCGTGACGCAGGCGGTGGCCAGGTGGCGGCGCTCCAGCTCGTCCAGCACCGTGCCGAGCAGCATGCAGCCGGTGGCGCCGAGCGGGTGGCCGAGCGCAATGGCACCGCCGTTGACATTGACGCGCGCGGGATCGAGGTTCAGATCCCGCATGGTCTTCAGCGGCACGGCGGCAAAGGCTTCGTTGATCTCCCAGAGGTCGACGTCGGCCGCCTTCATGCCGGCCTGTGCCAGGGCCTTGTGGCAGGCCGGCGTGGGGCCGGTCAGCATGATGCTGGGCTCGGAGCCGATGACGGCCGCGGCGCGCACATGGGCGCGCGGCCGCAGCCCGGCGCGCGCCCCCCCGGCCTTGGAGCCAACCAGCATCAGCGCCGCACCATCCACGATGCCGCTGCTGTTGCCGGCGTGGTGCACATGCTGGAGGGACTCAACCTGCGGGTAACGGCGCCGCGCGGAGGCATCAAAACCCATCGCCCCCATGGCGGCAAAGCTGGGCTTGAGTTTGGCCAGCGACTCCACGGTGGTGTCGGGGCGCACGGTCTCGTCGCGGTCCAGCATCGGCAGGCCGGCGATGTCGTGCACCGGCACGATCGAGCGCGCGAAGTTGCCGGCGGCTTGCGCTGCAGCGGCGCGCTGGTGCGAGCCGGCGGCGTAGGCATCGAGCTGCTCGCGTGTGAAGCCTTCGAGTGTGGCGATCAGATCCGCGCTGATGCCCTGCGGGATGAAGCCCAGGGCCTGGTTGACGCGCGGGTCCAGCACCCAGGCGCCGCCGTCGCTGCCCATGGGCACGCGGCTCATGCTCTCCACGCCGCCAGCCACCACCAGCTGCTCGAAGCCGCTGGCCACCTTGGCGGCGGCGAGGTTGATGGATTCCAAGCCGGAGGCGCAAAAGCGGCTCTGCGTCACCCCGGCCACCGTCTGCGCCCAGCCGGCGTCCAGCACGGCGGTGCGGGCGATGTCGGCGCCCTGCTCGCCCAGCGGGGTCACGCAGCCCAGCACCACGTCATCCACCAGGGTGGTGTCGAGCTGGGTGCGCTGGGCCAGGGCCTGCAGCAGGCCGCGCAGCAGCCACACCGGGCTGGCCTGGTGCAGGCTGCCACCGGCCTTGCCGCGCCCGCGCGGGGTGCGCACATGGTCGAACAGGTAAGCGTCGAAGGTGGTCTTCATCACATCGACCTCGAGGCGAGCTCTTTCATGATCTCGTTGGTGCCGCCGTAAATGCGCGCCACGCGCGCGTCGGCCCAGAGCTCGGCGATCGGGTACTCCAGCATGTAGCCGTAGCCGCCATGCAGCTGCAGGCATTCGTCCAGCAGCTGGCAGGCCAGGTCGGTGGTCCAGGCCTTGAGCAGGGCGGCGCGTGCGGCATCCAGCTCGCCCTTGAGGTGCGCCACGATGGCGGCGTCCACGGTGGCGCGCGCCGCGATGACCTGCGACTGCACCTCGGCCAGCTTGAAGCGGGTGTTCTGGAACTCCCAGACCGGCTTGCCAAAGGCCTTGCGCTCCTTGGCGTAGCCCAGCGCCTCGGCCAGGCCGCGTTCCATCGCGCCCACGGCCTGCACGGCGATCAGCAAGCGCTCCTGCGGCAGCTCCTGCATCAGCTGAAAGAAGCCCTGCCCTTCGCGCCCGCCCAGCAGGCTGTCGGCCGGTACGCGCAGCTCGTCGAAGAAGAGCTCCGAGGTGTCCTGCGCATGCATGCCGATCTTGTCGAGGTTGCGGCCGCGCTTGAAGCCAGGCACGGGGTTGCCGGCTTCGTCCTCGGTCTCCACGACGAGCAGGGACACGCCCTTGGCGCCCTGGCTGGGGTCGGTCTTGCAGACCACGATGATCAGATTGGCGTTCTGGCCATTCGTGATGAAGGTCTTGGAGCCGTTCAGCACATAGTGGTCGCCATCGCGCCTGGCATGCGTGCGCACGCCCTGCAGGTCCGAGCCCGCGCCCGGTTCGGTCATGGCGATGGCACCGATCAGCTCGCCTTTCGCCATGCGCGGCAGCCAACGGCACTTTTGCTCCTCGGAGCCATGGTGAAGCAGATAGGGCGCGACGATGACCGAGTGCAGCGGCCCGCCAAAGCCGGAAATATTGGCCTTGGCCTGCTCCAGCGCCAGCACGGTCTCGTGGCCGATGTCGCCACCGCCCCCGCCATATTGCTCCGGCATCGCAGCGCACAGAAAGCCCTGCTCGCCGGCCTCGCGCCAGGCGCCGCGCGGCATCAGGCCGGCGGTGCGCCACTCGGCCTGGCGCGGTACCCAGCGCTCGGCAAAGAAGCGGGCGGCAGCGTCGGCCAGGAGCTGGTGCTCCTCGCTCAGCCAGGGGGATGGGAAGAGCGGGAGCATCGCGGCGGTCTCCTGGGGGTCAGTCGAAGTTCAGGGTGCGCACGCCCTCGGGCGCGCCGATCAAGGCCACTTTGGCGCGGTGGCGGGCAAAGATGCCCACGGTGACGACGCCCGGCCACTGGCTCACCTCGGCCTCCATGGCCAGCGGGTCGGAGATCTTGAGGCCGCGCACGTCCAGGATGTGCTGGCCGTTGTCGGTCACGCAGCCGGCGCGCAAGGTGGCCTGGCCACCCAGAGCGGCAAAGCGGCGGATCAGCTTGGGCGCGGCCATGGGGATGATCTCCACCGGCAGCGGAAAGGCGCCGAGCACGTCGACGCACTTGCTGGCGTCGGCGATGCAGACGAAGCGCGCCGCCAGGTCGGCGACGATCTTTTCGCGCGTCAGCGCCGCGCCACCGCCCTTGATCATGTGGCCGCGCGGGTCGATCTCGTCGGCGCCGTCGATGTAGGTCGAAAGCGACTCGACCTGGCCGGCCTCCAGCACCTGGATGCCGGCCGCGGCCAGCGCCTTGGTCGAGCGTTCGGAGCTGGAAACCGCGCCGGCCAGCCGGATGCCGCTGGCGGCCAAGGCCTCGATGAAGAGATCCACCGTCGAGCCGGTGCCCACGCCCAGCACGGAGCCGGGTTCCACGTATGCCAGCGCGGCCTGAGCCACCTGGCGCTTGAGTGCGTTCTGGTCCATGGGCGGGGATTGTGGCCCGGCCCCTGCCCGACTCAGCTGGGCACAAAGGCCCCGTGGAAACCCAGAGGCGCCCAATAGGGCAGCCAGACGGTGGCGAGCGGACCGGCGCTGATCGCCTCGGCGTCGAACACCGTGCAGAAGCTGCGCTGGCGCGCCACGTCAAACCCGGTGCCGAGCAGCCAACCCTGGCCCTCACGGCGGCTGCCGGGTTTGGGCACCAGCAGCTGCTCCTCGATCACCACCTCGCCCGGGAACACGAAGCGCGCCACGGTGCCGCGCTCCAGATCCAGGCGCTGCACCGCATTGAAGCCCCAGCCGGACGGCAGCCCATGCCGGGCGGGGGCATAGACGTAGCGGTAGCGCCGCGCCACCACGCGCGGGTCCACCTGAGGGAACTCGGTCGTTTCGTCGCGCTTGACCAGATCCAGACGCTGGCGCGGCAGATCGATGCGCAGCAGGCGCGGGCCGCTTTCGCCCACATGGGGCGGGCGCTGGCCCTGCACCACGGTATTGAATCGACCATCGAGGAACTCTTCGATGTCACTGTGCACATAGTCCAGGCGGATGACGCCCTGGCCGTCATCCCAGGCGTTACCAAAGTGGAAGACCAGCTCGGCCGGCATCTGCAACTGGGCGCGCACCTTCAGATCGGCCTTGTCGATCACCAGCACCCGGTTGCCTTGCTCGGCCTGCCAGCGCATGGCACCCACCATGGAGCGGCCGGCCCTGGCGGCGGCCAGGTCCAGGCTCAGTGGCGGCAGCAGAAAGACCAGAAAGCGCTCGGTCACGACAAAGTCATGCAGCATCGCCGGCACGGCCATGTCGAGCAATTTCCAGCGCTTCAGACCGCCCGCAGCATCGATCTCGTAAATGACCAGCTTGCCGCCGAAGCTGCCGAAGTTCCACAGCCGGCCGTCGGGCTCGCGCTTGGGGTGGGCACTGAAGGGCATGCCCTGCAGCTCGGGGGCCCAGGTCCGCAAGCCTTTGGTGTGCAGGGTCTGGGGGTCCAGCTCGGTGGCCGAGCCGCCCTCCCAGAGCGCATACAGGCGCCCGCCTTGCAGCATCACGCTGGTGTTGGCGGTGTTGACGTCGTCACTGCGCCGCATGGGTCGTTGGGCCGGTATGGCAGTGCCGAAGGCCGGCAGCAGGAACTCGCCGGCCTCCTGTTCGGCCACGAACTTGGCCGTGCGCACAAAGCGCGCCTGATGGCTGAAGCCCTGGGGGCCGAGCTGCCAGGCCTGCACCAGGCCATCACCGTCAAACCAATGGCGGTAGCGCTGCCCGGCGCGCTCCATCAGGCCCGGACCGTTGCGATACAGGGTGCCGCGCAGCTCAGCAGGCCAGCGGCCCTGCAGGCGCAGACCCTCGGCCAGGCGGTCCTGCCCCTCCACCCAGCCGCGCAGGGGCTGCAGTTCGGGCGCGCTGCCGAAGGGCGTACGGACCGGGCCATCGCCCGTGGCCCAGGCAGGCAACAGGGCGGCCGCGGGCAGGGCCGCAGAGGCCTGCAGGAGGGAACGACGCGTCAGCATGCCGGCCTCAGTTCAGCTTGATCTGGTGCTTGGCGCCGCCGCTGAGCACCAGCTTGGCGGCCTCGAAACTGGGCGGGCCGAAGTTGCCCGCGGCGTTGTTGCTGAAGCCGTAGGGCTCAGTGGGCATGCCGATGACGTTCATGTCCAGGCGCTTGTTGTCGTTCAGGTCATGCACCACGCTCAGGGCCAGCACGGCGCCCTCCGGCAGATCGTCCAGCTGCAGCTTGACCTCGGCCCCCTCGACCTTGGCGCGTGCGCTGCGCAGCGGTTTGCCTTTGAGCCAGAGCTCGGCCTGGTCGTACACCGCCACGAGCACATGGCCCTCGGTACGGTTCAGACCGGTGACGGTCAGCTCCAGGCTGGCCGCTTGGGCCAGGCCCGTGGCGGCCAGCAGAAGGGGAAGAACAAGGCGCTTGAACATGGGGGCTCCATCGGGGTTGGGTTGCAATGGCCGCCATGGTGCAAAAACGGCGCGCCGGCGCCCAGGGTCCTGCGACCAATGGGGCCGGCGCGGCGCGAATGGATCGCCTGGCGCGTCAGCTGCGCTGCAGTTCCATGACGTTTGCGCCCTGCTTGAGGGTGACGCTGCGCGGCTGCTCGCCGTCGCCGGTGAAGCTCAGCGTGGCGTCCACCTCGACCACGAACACTTCGCGCGGGCCGCTGGCCTTGAGCGTCACCACCGGCTGGCCAGGCACCTGACCACGCAGCTGCCCCTGCTCATCCACGAACACTTTGATGGAGAACCGCGCCGACTTGTATTCACCCACCAGTGCCTGCCGCTCGGTGGGGCTGAGGGCGTATTCGGCGCGCTGAGGCAGGTCCGCCGTGCGCGGCCAGCGTTCGCCCTGGCCGTCGGCGTCGGCGAAGTACTGCAGCGCCACCACCTTGCCCTGGGCATCGCGCTCAAGTTGCAGCTGCGCCACCGTGTTGCTGAAAGCGAAGCGGTCCTTACCCAGGGGAATGAGCTTGAAGGGCTGCGAGCCGCTGCGCGTGCTCGTCAGCGCACCGCCCTGCAGCCGCAGCGTGCGGGTGTCGCGGCCATCTGCCGAGTAGATCCCCTCAAAGGCCTTCAGGGCCTGGGCGTCCATCGCCACCGCCTGAACAGCCGGGTACGGCTTGCCCATGGCCTTGGCGCCCAGCTTGCGGGCGATCAGATCAAGGTTGATGCCGGCGCTGTCGGAATTGGACAGCAAGGCCACCGTGAGCTTCAGCTCGGGCTGGTAGACCAGCAAGGTGCTGAAACCATGGATGCCGCCACCATGCTGAAGCATGGGCTGGCCGCGCAGGCTGTCGATGCCGATGCCGTAGCCATAGCGCGCCTTCACGGCCGCGCCTTGGGGGGTGACCATGCGCTGGTAGGACTCGGGCTTGAGCAGCTGGCCGCCATGCAGGGCCTGGTTCCAGCGCCAGAGCGACTGCACATCGCCCACCAGGGCGCCGGCGGCATGGGGTTGCGTCATGCTCAGCACGCCGGCCACCGAAAGCGCGTCGGCCCCGGCCTTGGAATAGCCCTGCACCATGCCGGGCACCAGGCCCTGCTCGCCGGGGTAGCTCACCGCAATGCGCTGGGGCTTGAGCAGGGCGGCGTCCAGCGCCTCATGCCAGGGCTTTCCGCTGATGGCCTCGACCACCGCGCCCACCAGCACATACCCCGAGTTGCTGTAGCGGAAGTCGGCACCGGGCGCGAAGTCGGTCGGCAGGTCCTTGAAAACCTTGACCAGTTCCGCCGTACTGAGCTGCTGGCGGATCGGGTTGTGCATATAGCCCGGGATGCCGGTGTAGCTCTTCACGCCCGAGCTGTGATTCAGCAACTGGGCCAGGGTGATGGCACCGCCATTCGGGTAGTCGGGCAGGAACTTGGACAGCGGGTCGTCCAGCTTGGCCTTGCCTTCGTCAATCAGCTTGAGCAAGGTGGCGGCGGCGAACTGCTTGGTGATGGATCCCAGGCGCATGCGGTGCTCGGGCTTGAGCGGAACGCCCAGCTCGACGGACGCCATGCCCCGTGCGCCCTGGTAGAGCAGCTGGTCGCCCTGGGCCACCAACAAGGTCAGGCCGGGGCCATCCTTCTTGATGCCCTGCTCATCCAGCAGTTGTTCGGCATAAGCGGCCAGATCGTTGGCCGGTTTGGCGTCCTTGGCCAAGGCGGGTGCCAGCAGGGCCGGCGCCAAGGCCAGAAGGAGGGTGGAGCGCAAAGAGGAGTACATGGTGCAAACAAGGCCGGATGGAAAAGCCGTGCATGCTGCCTGGACCGCGCACCAACCGCCAGGCGTGACCGACCGGCCGGCGTTAGCGCCCCCTGGGATGCAGCCGTGGCGGATGGAGCGGTGCCAGAATCCGCGCCCCCCCTGCCCCTCCAGAAGTCCACCGCCGTGTTCAAGGCCCTGACCCTTTACCGCCTGCCCGCCCATGCCCAGCCCGACCCCGAGCGCCTGGACGAGCAGCTGGCCGCCCTGCCCTTCACCCCCTGCATGCCCACCCAGCCCCTGTCGGTCGGCTTCGTGCCCCCGCGTGGCAAGGCCCATGGACCGCTGGCCGAGTGGGTCAACGGCAATCTGCTGCTGAAGCTGCAGTTCGAGCAGCGCCTGCTGCCGGGCTCGGTGGTGCGCGAGCGGGTGGACGAACTGGCCGAGAAGATCGAGCAGGAGTCTGGCCGCAAGCCCGGCGCCAAGCGCCGGCGCGAGCTCAAGGACGAGGCCATGCTGGACCTGCTGCCCCTGGCCTTCACGCGCCAGACTTCGCTGCGGGTCTGGATCTCACCCCAGCTGGAGCTGCTGGCGATCGACAGCACCACCGCCGCGCGCACCGATTCGGCCATCAGCCTGCTGACCAAGGCCGTGCCGAACCTGGCCCCGCAGCCGCTGATGACGGCAGAAAGTCCGGCCGCCTGCATGCGCGCCTGGCTGCTGGACGGCGTGGCGCCGGCGGGCTTTGGCATCGGCCGCGACGCCGAGCTGCGCAGCGCCGACAGCCAGAACGCCAGCGTGCGCTACACCCGCCATGGCCTGGACGGCCAGGACGTGCAGCAGCACCTGACGGAAGGCAAGCAGGTCAAGAAGATGGCCCTGCAGTGGAAGGACCGGCTGGAGCTGGTGCTAACCGACACCCTGCAGCTGACCCGCCTGAAGCTGGACGACAGCGTGTTCGACCAGGACGGCGCCAAGAACAGCGAGCAGGACCCCTTCGACGCCGACATGCTGTTGGCGACGGCCGAGCTGTCCGAGTTGTTGCCCGCGCTGTTCGAGGGCCTGGGTGGCGTGACCGATGGCCTGGGCGCCGCCCCCGCTGCGGCTTCGGAGCCCGCGCCGCTTCTTGAAGCGAGCGCTGCGGCCGACGACAAGGCGCCCTGGGAGGCCTGATCAGGGCATGCTCAGGCCGCCTCCAGCGCCCCCACCCGCGCTGCCGTGGCCTGCGCCTGAACCTGACGCGGGGGCAGGCTCTTGAGCCGGTGGTCGCTCCAGACTTGGCGCCAGCGCCGTGCACCCGGCGTGCCGTTCCACAGGCCCAGGGCATGGCGCATGGCCAGCGCCCAGGGCTGGCCATGCTGCCAGCGGGCGTCCAGGTAAGTCATCCAGGCCTCCTCGACCGCCTCACGCTCCAGGGCCGCCGGGGCCGCGCCGAAGAAGCGCGCATCCCAGTCCACCATCGCCCAGGGCTCGTGGTAGGCATGGCGGCCCACCATCACCCCGTCCACGGCTTCGAGCTGCGCGGCGATGGTGTCGTCGTCCTTGACGCCGCCATTGATGGCGATCGTCAGCTGCGGGAACTCGCGCTTGAGGCGGTGCACGATCTCGTAGCGCAGGGGTGGGATCTCGCGGTTGTCCTTGGGACTGAGGCCGTCCAGCCAGGCATTGCGGGCATGGACGATGAAGACCTCGCAGCCGGCGGCGGCCACGGTGGCGACGAAGTCCCGCACAAACTCGTAGCTTTCTTGGCGGTCGATGCCGATGCGGTGCTTGACCGTCACGGGCAGCGCCGTGGCATCGCGCATGGCCTTGACGCAATCGGCCACCAGCTGCGCCTCCCCCATCAGGCAGGCGCCAAAGGCGCCGCGTTGCACGCGCGGGCTGGGGCAGCCGCAGTTCAGATTGACCTCGTCATAGCCCCAGCGCTCGGCCAGGCGCGCGCACCGGGCCAGATCCTCCGGCTCGCTGCCGCCCAGTTGCAGCGCGAGCGGGTGCTCCACAGCGTCGAAGTCCAGGTGGCGCCCCTGGTCGCCATGCAGCAGCGCGCCGGTAGTCACCATCTCGGTGTACAGGCGTGTATGGCGGGTGATCAGGCGGTGGAAAACGCGGCAGTGCCGGTCCGTCCAGTCCATCATGGGCGCAACGGACAGGCGCCAGGGCGAAGCAGTCATGCGGGGCAAGGGGCTGAGAGCAGCCCGCGATTATCGGAAACCCGCAGAGCGCGCGGCTTCAGGGTAGCTGGGCCTGCCGCAGCAAGGCGTGCACATGCCGCACGGGCAGCGCGTAGCTGATGCCGGTGGGACTGCTGAGCGCCGCTTCGCGGCTCTTCGTCAGCACCATGTTGATAACCCCGATGACGGTGCCGTTGGCGACATCGAACAGCGGCCCGCCGCTGTTGCCGGGATAGGCCACGGCGTCGAGCTGGTAGATGTCGAAACTGCCCTCGCGGATCTGGCGGATGGCCCGCTCATTGAGCGCCTGGGCGCTCGGCTGCGGCAAGGCAATGCCAGTGACCGAAGCCACGATGCCGCGGTGCGTGACATGGCTGAACCCCAGCACGCCCCCCACCGGAAAGCCCATCAGCGCAATCTCGGTGCCTTCGCGCACCAGGGCCTCGGACGCCAGCTTCAAGCTGCCGGCCAAGGGCGCGCCTTCGACCTGCAGCAGAACCAGATCGTGCGCACGCGCCAGTGCCACGGTGCGGACCTCGCGCTGCTCCCAGCGGCTGCCACCCTGCCAGGTCTGGATCACCACGCGACGCTCGGAATCCAAGGCATCGGGCGGTGGCAGCACATGGGCATTCGTCACCACGAAGCGACCCTGCTCCACCACGAAACCCGTGCCTCGGAAGCCGAAGCGCGGGCTGTCGGTCAGGGAATGCGTGCCCACCAGCACGACACCAGGTTTGCTGGCCTCGATGAGCCGCGGCAAGCCCTGAGCTTGGGCCGGTGCAGCCAGCGCCGTGGCGAGCGCCAGCGCCAGCAGTTCACGTCTTTGCATGGTTCGCACCCCTTGCTCCTGACCGGTCTCAGAGCTGCTGCAGCAGCTGGCGTACCTCGGCCTGGCCGGGGTACTGATCGCCCAGCTTGAGCACGCCCTGCAGCTCAGTCCGCGCCTCGTCTGGCTGTTTGGCGGCCATCAGCAGGCGCGCCAGCGCCACACGGCGGGCCGGGTTGCCGGGCTCAACGCCCACCACCCGCCGCTGCACCTGCAGCGCCTGCTCGTGCTTGCCCTGGCCGGAGAGCAGCTGCGCCTGGGTGTCGAGGATCTCGACATCGCCCGGCCGCAGCGCCAGCGCTTCCTTGAGCTGGGCTTCCGCGCTGGGCAAGTCGCCGCTGCGCATCAGCACCCAGGCCAGATTGTTCCGAGCGACGGCATTGCCGGGTTGCCCCTTGATGACCTGCTCGTACTGCTGGCGCGCCGGCTCGAAGGCACCACGCACGAGGGCCAGATTGCCCAGGTACATGCGGAAGCTCCAGTCTTCGGGGTGATCGGCCAGCCACTGGCGCTCGAAGGACTGAGCGTCGGACTCCTTGCCACCCGCCAGCAGGCTGCCATGCAGCTTGCCGGCCACGTCGTTCATCTGCCCGCCGCGCTCCAAGGCGCGCTTGTAGGCGGCACGGGCGGCGTCCCAGTTGCGCTGGCTGGTTTCGAGGTCACCCTCCAGGGCAAACGCGAAGGCCTCGCGCCCGGGCTGGGTCTGGATCTCCTTCAGCAGGCGACGCGCGCCGGCCACATTGCCTGACTCGCTTTCCAGCGCCACCAGGGCGCGCTGGGTGTCCATGCGGCCGGGCTGCAGAGCCTGGGCGCGCTTGGCGGTGGCCAAGGCGGCGGCGTAGTCCCGTTGTGCCACCTCCACCTCGACCAGGCGCATCAAGGCTGCGGCCGAGTTGGGTTTGAGTTCGGCCAACCGCTTGAAGCTCAGTGCCGCCAGCTTGTAGTCGCGCTGACGCATCTGCAGCTGGCCGATCAGTTCAATCAGCTGCGGTTCATTGGGCAGGCCTGCTGCGGCATCTTGTGCGGCCTGCAAGGCGGCTGCCACGTCCTGACGCTGCTGCACGGTGCGAACCCAGGCCAGCTGAGCGGGCACGGACTTCGGGTGGTCCTTGGCGATCTGGCGCGCGGCGGCGAGCACTTCGTCGGCGGGCTCCTGGGCCAGCTGGCGCGCGTTCAACCAGGCCAGCTTCGCGTCGACCTGGGTCGGATCCGCCTTCACCACGGCCGCGAAGCGCGCCACGCTGTCCTTGGGCTTGCCCTCGACCAGATCCAGCCGTGCCAGCTGCTGCGCGGCGGCAAGCAGTTTGGGGTTGGCCTTGAGCGCCTGCTCCCACAAGGTGCGGGCCTTGGCGCGGTCGCCCTGCATCAGGGCCACGGAGGCCCGCATCGAATCGGCCGAGCCGGGCTGCAGCTTGGGTGCCGCCTGGTCGATGGCCTTGAGGGCGCCGGCATAGTCGCCCTTGCGCACCAGGGTCGCCACGATGGCGACATCGGCCGCCGGGTTGTCCAGCTCGGCGGCGATGTCCTGCAACTGGCTCAGACCCTTGTCAACGGAACCGGCATTGGCCTCGCGCATCGCCAGCAGGATGCGGCTGCGCGAGTCCTGCGGGTTCAGCTGCACGGCGCGCCGGAAGTGGGCCTCGGCCTTGCGCACTTCGCCCATGCGCATCAGCGCCTCACCCGCCAGAGCCTGCACGCGGGCGTCGTTGCTCGACTCCGGCAGGCCGCCCAACGCCTCCAACGCCGCCCGGGCTTCGTCGCGGCGCAGGAAGGTGTGCGCCAGCAGCACACGCACGGCCGGGGTATCGACGCCCCGACCGAGCAGGCGGTTCAGGTGCGCCTCGGCGGGCAGGTAGTTTTCACGCTGGAACTCGATGTGCGCGGCCAGCATCAGGGCGCGCGGGTCATCGGGAGCGATCTTCAGCAATTGCTGGATCTGCTCAAAGGCGGGGCCGAGCTCGCGCGCTTCCAGCGCCAGCGCGGCGCCGAAGTACAGCACTTCGCCGTTCTGCCCGACGAGCTTCTTCAGCGCATCAAGGCGCTTGCGCGCCTCGTCGAGGTCACGCTCGGTCATCAGGGTCGTGAGCAATGCGCCCTGCGCGCCGATATTGCGCGGATCCGCGTCCACCGCAGCGGCATAGGCTTGCCGGGCTTCGGGCAGCGCACGCCGTGCCGTCGCGTGATCGCCCTTCAGCCGCCAGGCTTCCGCCAGCTTGGGGTTCTCTTTGAGCAGGGTCTCGACCAGGGCCAAGCCTTCATCGACCTGGCCTTCGGCCATCAGCACGCGGGCCCAGGTCAGCCGGGTGGAGACACCCTGAGGCTGCAGCTGCAGCGCGGCTTCGATGAGACTGCGCGCCTGCTCCCGCTTGCCCAATGCGCTATTCGCACTGGCCAGGGCCAGCTTCAGCTCGGCCATGGCGGCAGGATCCTTGAGTTGGACCGAGCCATACAACTCCAAGGTCTTGCGCGGATCGCGCTTGGCATTCAGGGCCGCCGCATGAAGGGGGGCCACCTCGTCCGGCGGCACGCCCAAGCGGCTGGCCTTCGAGAACTCGACTTCCGCGGCATTCGGGTCGCCGGCTTCGAGCAAAGTCTTGGCCAGCAGCAGACGGGCGTCCTTGCGATCGGGCTCCTGCTCCAGGACGTTCTTCAGGTGGATGGTGGCGGTCTTGTGATCCCGCTTGTCCAGCGCGGCGCGCGCGGCGCCCAATTCTTCGGCCGGATCCTTCTGGCCACAGGCCTGCAGCACCATGGCCAGTGCCAGCATGGCCCCCACCCGCGCCACGCGGCGCGCATTCTTTCCGCTCGTTTGCACCCAGATTCCTTCCGTTGTGACTGCCGGCGCTGGCCGGTCTTTGCCGCTTACTTGATCTGCAAACGGGCCATCAAATCGTAGAGCGTGGGACGGCTCACGCCGAGCAGCTCCGAGGCGCGCGCGATGTTGCCATCGCAGCGTGCCAGAGCAGCCACCACGGCCTGGCGCTCGGCACGCTCTCGCACGGTGCGCAGATCGAGCTCCATGCCGGGTTCTTCCAGATTGCCCGGATCGAGCCCCAGGTCGGCCGCGACGATGCGGTCGCCGTCGGCCATGATGCTGGCCCGCTTGATGAGGTTCTGCAGCTCGCGCACATTGCCCGGCCAGCTGTGGCGTTCGAGCGCACGGATCGCATCGTCGCTGAGAGTCGGGGCGCGCCGGCGCTGGTCAGCGGCCATGCGTTTGAGAAAGGCGTGTGCGAGCAGCACCGCGTCACCATGGCGCTGGCGCAGCGGCGGGATCTCCACGACGATCTCGGCGAGGCGGTAGTACAGGTCCTCGCGAAAGCGGCCATCGGCGATCAACTGTTTGAGGTTCTGGTGTGTGGCACCCACCACCCGCACGTCGACCGCAATCTCCTGCCGTGCCCCCAAGCGCTCGATCGAACGCTCCTGCAGGAAGCGCAGCAGCTTGGCCTGCAGGGACATCGGCAGGTCGCCGATCTCGTCCAGCATCAGCGTGCCACCGTGGGCCACCTCGATCTTGCCCGGCGTCGCCTTGGCGGCCCCGGTGAAGGCGCCCTTCTCGTAGCCGAACAATTCGCTTTCGAGCAGGTTCTCCGGGATGGCGGCGCAGTTGATGGCGACGAACCGACCCTTGCGGCCGGCCGCCTCATGCAGGCCCTGCGCCAGCACTTCCTTGCCGGTGCCGCTCTCTCCCAGCAGCAACACGGTCGCGTCCGAGCGGGCGACCTTCTCGATCGTGCGGCAGATGCGCAGCATGGCGTCATCGCGGGTCAGCAGTCCGCCCAAGGCTCCGGCCTGCTCGGCGCTCAGGCGCCGGTTCTCGTCCTGCAGCTCCCGCATGCGCAGGGCTCGCTCGACCGTAAGCGACAGCACATCCGGGTCCACCGGCTTGGCCAGAAAGTCGTAGGCGCCCAGGCGCACCGCACGCAGGGCATTGGTCTGGTCGTTCTGACCGGTCAGGACGATGACCTTCACATAGGGGTCGAGCTCCAGCAGCCGCTCCAGCAGCTTGAATCCTTCGGTGACACCATCCTGGTCGGGCGGCAGCCCCAGGTCCATCGTCACCACGCCGGGCTGCACCTTGCGGAACTGCAGCAGGGCACTCGCAGCATCGCTGGCGGTATGGGCCTCGAAGCGATCGAGCGACCACTTCAGCTGCTTCTGCAGCGCGAGGTCGTCTTCGATGATCAGCAACGAGGCGGGGCGGACGTCAGAGCTCATGCAAGGGCGCGATCAGAGAGGCCGTTGGACGGTTGTTGATGGAAGAGGGGCAGCAGGAAAGTCACGCAGGTGCCTTCACCCGGTTGGCTGACCACTTCCATCTTGCCACCCAGTTCACGCACGTATTGCAGGCTCTCGTAAGCACCTATGCCCATGCCCTGCTGCTTGGTGCTCTGGAAGGGCTTGAAGAGACGGTCGCGGATGAACTCCGCGCTCATGCCGCAGCCATCGTCCACGACCTGCACGCGTGCCGATGAACCTTCGGCTTCGATGCGCAGCAGCACGGACTGCCCCTCGGCACTGGCATCGAAAGCGTTCTGCACGGCATGCCCGATCACGCGTTCGATGCGGTCTTCATGGCCGCGAGTCGCCACCGCGCCGTGAAGCTCCAGGCGCAGCTCGCGGCCGCGCTGCTGAGCGACCTGCTGCAGGCGCTGTGCAATCGGCGCCAGAGCCACGCCGCTGGTCAGGCCGGTGGGGCGTTCGCCTTCGCGCAGTTGCAGCATCAGCTGGCGCATCTTCTCGAGCGCATGCTCGACGGTCTCCAGCATGTCCTGGCGGAACTCGGGGTTGTCGCCGTGACGCTGGGCGTTCTTCAGCATCAGCGAAAGCTGCGTCACGATGTTCTTCAGGTCATGCACCACGAAGGCCGACATGCGGTTGAAGGCGTCGAACTTGCGCACCTCCAGCAATTGCTCGGTGGCGCGCAGCATGGCCAGGTAGCCACCCGCCTGTGAGGCGGCAGTCTTCAGCAGGTCGCGCACCTCCCAATCCAGCTCCAGCGGTGCGCGCGGGGTCAGCAGCACCACAAAGCCAATCGTCTCGCCCCCGGCCTGCAGCGGCACCAACAGGCGCGCCTGCGTCTCCTGGCTCAACCATTGGGGCGGGGTGGCCTCGGCATCCACACCGCGGCCTTCGCGGGCCGATTGCAGGTCGACGATCCAGGCGGTGGCCTTGAGCTCGCGCAGGAACTCGGAGTCGGCAGGCTCCATGTGCTGGCGGCGTTCAAAGTTCCAGTGCGCCACCTGCTCGTAGCGCTGCCCGGCTGCATCCAGCAGCCAGAGCCCGCCGCCCGGGCTCTCGATCAAGCCGGCCAGCGACTTGATCACGGCCAACCCGGTGTACTCGGGCGAACTCTGCGTGCTCAGTGCGGCTGTGAACCGCAGCCATTCCTGGCGGTAGTCGTAGCGGTAGCGAAAGAAGTGCTTGCTGAACAGCACCCGGAAGCGGGCGCGCGCCGAGCCGGAAAGCAGCAAGGCCGCCATCAGCAGAATCGCCGCCACCAGGATCAGCACCTGCAGCGTGGGGCCCCAGGCCCCGCCGGTGTAGCGCACCCAGTAGCCCAGCAGAGCCACCACCATCAGGTAGGCCCCGACCAGCAGCAACGCCGCCGAATGGAAGGCTGCACTGCGCGACACCTGCAGGCGCGACAACAAGGCAATGCCCCGCCCGATCCCCAGCATCAGCAGCGGCAACCCCAGCGCGTGAACTGCCGGACGGGAGGCCAGCAACTGCGGGTCCAGCGAGCCCAGTAAGGTGGCGTCGGCGTACAGGTACAGGTCGAAGCCGAACACGGTCAGCAGCGCCAGACAACTGGGCTTGGCCAGCCAGCGCCCGTCTTCGGTGACATTGAAGTACACCTGCTCCACCAACACCAGGCCCATCACCGCCACCATCAGGCCGGAAATGCCTTGGAGCCAGCTGCCCTCGCGCCGTGTCAGCCAGGCGGCGTCTGCCAGCCAGAGCGTGACAAAGGAAATCAGCAGCACGCCCAGCACCGACAGCGTCAGCCAACTGCCCTGGGGCCGCCAGAGCACGTGCCCCAGCAAGGTCAGCAGGAAGCCGAACCAGGCCAGCAGACGCAACCAATCCAGCAAGTCCGAGGCCTGGCCCACTTCCAAGCCGAGCTGCTGCAGGCCATGGGTCAAGGCCCACAGCGCCGAAGCGCCCAACCCCGCCAGCAACCAGCCGGCGCTGTACAGGTTGTGCAGCTCACGCTGACGGAACACCCGCCAGGCGAATGCCAGCAGGCAAACCAAAAAAGCGCCGGCCGCCACGAGGGCGGCCGCAGCGCTCAAAGGCATGGCATCCCAGGTCAAATGGCGCGCCTATTCATCCGTCAGCCGGTCAACCCAAGGCGCCTGTCCGTCCAATCGATCAGCGGGCACCACGCCCGGTCAGCACCACCGCCACCGTCTCGATGAGCACATGGAGGTCCAGGAACAGGCTGTGGTTCTTCACGTAGTACAGGTCGTACTGCAGCTTGGCAGCCGCGTCTTCCACGGTGGAACCGTACTCGTAGCGCACTTGCGCCCAGCCCGTGACACCCGGCTTGACCGAGTGACGCACGGCGAAATAGGGGATCTTCTCGATCAGCTCTTCGACGAAGTACTGCCGCTCGGGACGCGGGCCCACCAGGCTCATCGAACCACCGAGCACATTGAAGAGCTGCGGCAACTCGTCGATCCGGGTGCGGCGGATGAACTTGCCCACCCGGGTGACGCGGTCGTCGTTCTTGGTGGCCCAGCGGGGCTTGCCATCGCGTTCGGCGTCAGCACGCATGCTGCGGAACTTGGTCACGAAGAACGGCGCACCGTTCAGGCCCACTCGCTCCTGGCGATAGAAGACCGGGCCGCGCGATTCCAGCTTCACGGCCAACGCGGCCAGCACCATCAACGGTGCGGTCAGCAGCAGCAGCAGGCCAGAGAACACCACGTCGAACACCCGCTTGATCGCACTGCGGAACGCACCCTGGTTGAAGCCGTCACCGAAGATCAGCCAGCCCGGGTTGACGTGCGCGAGGCTGATCTGCTGCAGGTTCTTCTCGAAGTGGGTGGCCACGTCCAGCACGCGAATGCCGTAGACCTTGCAGTCCAGCAATTCACGCATGGGCATATTGCCGCCCCGACGGTCCGTCAGCGCGACCACGATCTCATCCACACCCAAGCGCAAGGCCGTGTCAGAAATACCCTGCTCGGCGCTGACCAGTTGATCTTGCGGCACGGCAATCTCGGTCTCGTTGCTGCCCGCATAGAAACCAACGATCTGAGCGTGCGGATCGGCCGCGCGCAGGCTGGCGGCAACGCCCTGGGCCGTCGCACCGGCGCCCAGCACCAGGATCTTGCTGCGCCCTTGAGAAGGGTTGGCCACATGCGACGCATACACACGGTGCAGCACCACGGCGGAGACAGCCAGCATGGCGGCAGCGGTGACGGCACCACCCTGATCCAACGAGTTGGGCAACAGCGCTGTCAGAGCGTAGGCAATTGGAAGTGCCAGCAGCAGCGCCACCAGAGCGCGTGCGCAGGTTTCAGTGAGCGAGCGCTTGGCGGCCGGCTGATAAAAGCCGGTGGCGCTGTTGATCAGGAAGATGAAGCCGGCAAGCGAAAGCCCATGCGAGGCCGCCACCGGAAGCGCTTGCAAGGTCGCGACGCCTTGACCTACGGCCACCAGCAACAGGATGGCGACGATCAGCCCAACGTCGAAGCCGATTTGCATGATCGTGCGACGGCGGAGGTAGTGGTTGAAGATGCGCACCATGAAAGCCCCTTGGCATTCGGTAGTGCAGCCAATCGAGAAAGCTCGATGCGCAGCCACCCATGCGTTTCAAAAAGTGGCGCGATCATGCCTTTGCGCATAGGGGTTGAAAGCCCCCTGTTTGGGTGCTGAATCGCTCAATCAGGGGGGACAGTGAACCAATTCACACGAAGCAATCATGCATCGCTTAGCGAATTGACGAAATAAATGAAAAAGCCCGCCGAAGCGGGCCCATGTGTCGCCGTAAAGCGATCAGCGGATCACGGCCACCTGCTCGCGCGCACCACCCTTGTAGGTGAACAGGGTCAGGGCACCGTTCTTGATATCGCCCTTCGCATCAAAGGCGATGGTGCCGGTCACACCTTTGTAGTCGGAAGTCTTGGCCAGCACAGGCAGGTATTTGGCCGATTCAACCGAACCCGCCTTGGCCATTGCGTCGGCCATGACCATCACCGCGTCATAAACATAAGGCGCATAGATTTGGACTTCAATGTTGAACTTGGACTTGAAGCGGGCCTTGAAATCATCCATCGACTTCTTCGCTTCGCCTTCAACACCACCGGCTTCGGCGCAATACACCTGACCATCGGCCATGGTGCCGGCCGACAGCTTCGGCAGTTCGCCGCTGCAAATGCCGTCGCCGCCCATGAACTTGGCATTGATGCCGAGTTGCTTCATCTGACGCAGCATCGGGCCGGCCACGGCGTCCATGCCGCCGAAGAACACGACATCCGGATTGGCGGCCTTCAGCTTGGTCAGGATGGCCGAGAAGTCGGTCGCCTTGTCGTTGGTGAATTCGCGGCCGACCAGCTTGCCGCCCGAGGACTTCACGCCCTTTTCGAACTCGTCGGCCACACCCTGGCCATAGGCGGTACGGTCATCAATGACGGCGATCGACTTGCCGTTGAGCGACTTGACCGCGTACTTGCCCAGGGTGCCACCCAGGTGCACGTCGTCAGCCACGACGCGGAAGGCCGTCTTGAAGCCCTGGCGGGTGTACTTGGGGTTGGTGGCCGACGGGCTGATCTGCGGAATGCCGGCGTCGCTGTAAATCTTGGAAGCCGGAATGGTGGTGCCGGAGTTCAGGTGACCCACCACGCCATGGACCTTGGAGTCCACCAGCTTCTGGGCCGCAGCCGTGCCCTGCTTCGGGTCGCCCGCGTCGTCTTCGGCCAGCAGCTTGAAGACCGCCTTCTTGCCGCCGATCATCACGCCCTTCTTGTTCAGATCTTCAATGGCCAGCCGGGCGCCCAGTTCGTTGTCCTTGCCCAGGTGAGCGATACCGCCGGAGGTCGGTCCCACATGGCCGATTCGCACTTCCAGAGTTTCCTGCGCCATTGCCACCGAACCCATGGCCACCAAAGCCGCAACGGCCACCTGATTGAACCTGATTTGCATGAAATGTCTCCGACAAGGAATTACGGGACTGAGGCTCAGTCCCAAAGCGGCGCAGACCATACCGTAATTCGCACCCGGCTTGCTAGGGGAAATCTTGGGGCGATCCGCGGCCTCCACAACGGCACCGACCGGACGCGGTTGACCGCAGGCCGACCGCGTCAAACCTCTCCCTGCCACTGGGCCAGAGAAGCCAGCAAGCGGGGCATCAAGGCATCGAGCAACTGCTGCTCAAACTTTGGCGTCAGTTCCACCACCACCTCGTGAACGAGGCCGGGCAACTGATCGATCAACCACGCGTCCAATTGCTCGCCGAGGTTGGGGTCGATAGCCGGCGGCGCGGACCGACGCATCACCTGCACCACGTCGGTCAGCACGGGCAGTTCAGCGGCAGATTTGTCCACCATGGCGTTCATGCGGACTCTGACTCAAAGTGCTCCGGCGCCAGGCCCTGCGCTCGATAAGCCTTGAACTGCCGGCGACCCTGTTGAACCTCTTCAGGAGCGTGCCCGACCAACTCGAACACATACCGCCAGCGCGCCAACTCGGGCGGCAAATCTGCCGTGAGATTCAGCAGAGCCGTGCAGTCCTCATCCGCCAGAAAGCTCTTGCTGAAGCGCAATGGGCTGCGCCGCCTCAGCGAAGGCGTTGCGTGCGCACCCGCATGGGCAGCGAATCCGGGCAGGCTCCAAAGACGCTGCGACAGCACGCGCAACTCGGCCTCCTCGCCCACCACCCAGACTTTCAGATCCTGCCGAGCCGCCTTGCGGAGCAACCGGGCCGCGAAGCCCGGCCGGTCCGCAAGACCTGTGTAGAAGCGCACCGCCGGCACGCTGCTACCCCGATCAGCGCGCCTGCGCCAGCAGGAAGTGCGTCAGCAGGCCCACCGGGCGGCCGGTCGCACCCTTGGCAGCGCCGCCCTTCCAGGCGGTGCCGGCGATGTCCAGATGTCCCCAGCGATAGGCCTTGGCAAACCGCTTCAGGAACATGGCCGCGGTGATCGATCCGCCGGCACGCGAGCCCACGTTCGCGACATCCGCAAAGTGCGTCTTCAGGCCCTCTTCGTACTCGTCATCCAGCGGCATGCGCCAGCACAGGTCGAGCGCCTCTTCGCCCGCACGGGTGAGCGAGTTCGCCAGCTCGTCGTCACTGGCGTACATGCCGCTGCGTACACCACCCAGCGCAATGACGCACGCGCCGGTCAACGTGGCAACGTCCACCACCACGCTGGGCTTGAAGCGCTCGGCGTAGGTCAGGGCATCGCAAAGGATCAGCCGCCCCTCGGCGTCGGTGTTCAGAATCTCGATGGTCTGGCCCGACATCGAGGTCACGACATCGCCCGGCTTGACTGCACGCCCGCTGGGCATGTTCTCGCAGGCCGGGATCAAGACCACCAGATTCAGCTTCGGCTTGAGTTCGACGACCGCACGCAGAGCGCCAATCACGGAAGCCGCGCCGCCCATGTCGTACTTCATCTCGTCCATCTCTGCACCAGGCTTGAGGGAGATGCCGCCGGTATCAAACGTGATGCCCTTTCCAACCAGCACCACTGGCGCCTGGCCACGCGGTGCGCCGTCGTAGCGCGCCACGATGAATCGCAGTGGCTCGTCGCCGCCCTGAGCCACCGCCAGGAAGGACCCCATGCCAAGGCGCTCCACGGCCCGCTTGTCCAGCACCTCGACCTTCAGCCCGTGTTTGCGACCGAGATCGCGCACGCAATCGGCCAGGTGGGTCGGCGTGCAGTGATTGGCCGGGCGATTGGCCAATTCACGCGCCAACTCGATACCCTCGCCGACCGCCTGACCGCGCTCCAGACCCACTCGGGCGGCCTTGGCTTCCACCTTGTCCACCAGCAGGCTGATCCGTTCGATGCGCGGATCGTTCGAAGCGCTCGGCTTGGTCAGCCGGTATTGATAGCCCTGCTCGCGCACGGCCAGCACGGCATGCTCGATCAACGCCTCGTCCACAGCTCCGCAGCCCACGAAGGCCACGGCCACGTGCCCGACATTGCGGCCCTTGAGTTGGGCCAGGGCGGCGACAAGGGCCGCACGGGCGGCCTTGACCGACGGCTTGCCTGTCGCGCTCAGCACCAGGCGCGGAGCCTTGATGCCGACCGCGCCGACGAGCATCAGCGCCTTGCCGGCCTTCCAGTCGAAATCTCCAAGTTTGAGCGCGCCCTTGACGGCTTGCGCCACAGCGGCGTCCAGCTGCGCGGGCACAGCCTCTCCACCCAAGACCACCACCAAGGCATCGGCATTGGCGCCGGACAGTTTGTCAATAGAAATGGTTTGAATTCGAGCGTCCATAATTACGCAACTGAATAAAACTTGCTCATGTTATTCGATACCTCGTCTCGTAGCGATTTGGCACGCAACTTCGGAATCAGTTTGGTGGTGCTGGCCACGATCGTGCTGACCTATGCCCTGATCCGCACCCTCAGCCTCGCAGCCGGCGGTCGGGTGGATCCAGCCGATGTGCTGCTGGCACTGGCCTTTGCCGGGCTGACGCAACTCCCGGTGGTGCTGGCACTGGCCCTGTTCATCGCGGTCGTGTCCAGCGTCGGTCGGCTGTACAAGGATTCGGAAATGGCGGTGTGGCTGGCCTGTGGGCTGCCATTGCGTCGCTTCCTTGCACCCGTCCTTCGGATGGCTTGGCCGGTGCTGCTGGGCTTGGCCGCCTTGCAGCTCTGGGTCACGCCCTGGACCCAGCGAGAGACCGTGCAGATGCGTGAACGCTACGAGAAACGCAGCGACCTCTCACGCGTGGCGCCCGGGCAGTTCCAGAGCTCACGCGACGGCAGCAAGGTGTTCTTCATCGAGCGCGATTCAGACAGCCCGGGCGTCGGCCGCAATGTCTTCATCCTGACGCAGAAGCCAGGGCAGGAGTCAGTCACCACGGCCCAGCACGGCCGCATTGAATGGGATGGCGCAGACCGCTACCTGCTGCTGGAAGCCGGACAGCGCAGCGAAACCGATCAGACCAATCAGGCCGAGCAGCGCTTTGCGCAGGCGCGCTTCAAGAGCTACCGCGTCATCGCCGACCGCCAGGTGACACGCTCGCTCGATGAACTGCCGCCTAAGGCCATGAGCACGCTGGAGTTGTGGCGGTCGTCCGACCCGCGCCACCGGGGCCAGCTGGTTTGGCGCGTGGGCATGGTGCTGGGCGCGCTCAACCTGGCCGTGCTGGGGCTGGGGCTGGCGGCGACCAACCCACGCCGGCCCAACAACTGGGGCCTGCTGGCCGCTCTACTGGTGTTCATCATCTACTTCCAGCTGATCAACCTCACCGAAGGCTGGGTGGCACGCGAAAGAATGCGTCCGGCCCAAGCCCTGCTCAGCGTGCATGGCAGCGTGGCCGCACTGGCGTTGGGCTTGCTGCTGCTGCGCGATGAGGCGCTGCGGCTCTTTGCCTGGCTGCCAAGGAGGGCTGTGGCATGAGGACCGTGCGTCGTCTGCTGTACCGCGACATGGTGCTGGCGGTGATGTTCGTAGCCGTAGGCTTTCTGGCGCTCTTCTATTTCAACGCCTTTACGGAAGAGATCGATCGACTGCGGCGCGGCCAGTCGCTGGCCGATGGAGCCTTGATCGCGCTGCTGGAAATGCCCGCACTCTTCTACGAGGTGTTCCCGATCGCCGTGTTAATCGGCACCATCTTTTCTCTGGCGCGGCTGGCGCAATCCAGCGAGTTCACGATCCTGCGCACGGGCGGTCTGGGGCCAGGTCGGGCGCTGAAACTGCTGGCCGTGCCGGCGCTCGGCTTTGCAGCCTTGACATTCGTGATGGGTGACCTGGTCGCCCCCCTGGCTGAACGGGTATCGGAGAGTTACCGCGCCGAGGTGTCTGGCGGGGTGCTGCAACGCGCAGGCGGCGCCTGGCTGAAGGACCGTCTGGCGGACGACGATGGCCAGGAACGGCTGTACACCGTGCATGTGCGTGGAGCGGCGTTGGACGGACGGCTGCAGGGCGTGCGGGTCTTCCGCTTCGACACCGAGGGGCGCCTGATGGAGCGCTGGGAGGCTGAACAGGGCAGCGTGGACAGCCGCGGCAAATGGCTGCTGGAGCAGGCCAGGCGCACGCGCTGGCCCACGCAGGCTGAACAGGCCATCGAAACCCTGGCGCCCGCTGAGCTCAGCTGGCAAAGCCATCTGAACCTGGGGGTGGTCAGCGCTGCGCTGCTGAAGGCCAACACCATGTCCACGTCGGAGCTGTTCCTGTATACGCAGCATCTGTCGGGCCAGGAACAATCAGCACAGCGTTACGCGATCCAGTTCTGGCGCAAAGCGCTGTATCCGTTCGCCTGCCTGGTGATGGTGGCGCTGGCCCTGCCATTCGCCTACCTGCATGCCCGTGCGGGAGGGGTCAGCGCTAAGGTCTTCGGCGGCATCATGCTCGGCATCAGCTTTGTGCTGCTGAACAACCTGTCCGGCCACCTGGGCCTGCTGAACAACTGGACGCCCTGGGCCGTGGCTGCCGCACCCAGCCTGCTTTATCTGGGTCTTTCAATGGCGGCGTTCACCTGGTTGGTGCGCTACCGATGAAACGCGGTCTCCTCTTGGTTGCACATGGCGCCCGCAATCCGGCCTGGGCTGCGCCATTCGAACGCCTGCGCGAGCGTCTGCAAGACGAGCAACCCGATCGGGCAGTGGCCTTGTCCTATCTGGAGCTGATGCAACCAACCCCGGCGCAGGCGCTGCAGCAGCTCGCCGAGACTGGGGTGGAGCGCGTGGAAGTGCTGCCTATGTTCCTAGGGGGCGCCGGCCACGTGCAACGCGATCTGGCTCCTCTTCTGGAGGCTGCCCGCGCGAGCCTGGGCATTGAGATCCAAGTGCATGCGGCGCTTGGTGAGCAAGCCCACATGCTGGACGCCATGACCCAGCTCTGCCTGCGCCTGCTGGAGGCCGGTGAAGCGCCATGAACCTGCAGCAGTTTCGTTTCGTCGCCGAGGCCGCGCGCCGCAATCTCAACCTCACCGAGACGGCCAAGGCCCTGCACACCTCGCAACCCGGCGTCTCCAAGGCCATCCTGGAGCTCGAAGAGGAGCTGGGCGTGGACATCTTCTCGCGCCACGGCAAGCGGCTGCGCCGCATCACCGAGCCCGGCGAGCGTGTGCTGCGCTGCATCGACGTGATCCTGCGTGAGGTGGGCAATCTGCGGCGAATCGGTGAAGAGTACTCACGGCAGGACAGCGGCATTCTGTCGATTGCCACCACGCACACCCAGGCTCGCTATGTGCTTCCGGCGCCGCTGGCGCAACTGCGGCGGCAGTTCCCCAAGCTGCAGATTGGCCTGCACCAAGGCAACCCGCGCCAGGTGGCGCAGATGGTGCTGGACGAGACTGCCGTGCTGGGCCTGGCCACCGAATCCCTGGAGGAGTTCGCCGACTTGGTGTCGTTGCCCTGGTACGAATGGCAGCATGTGGCGGTGCTGCCACGCGGGCACGAACTGGCCGAGTGCGAAACCATCAGCATGGAGCAATTGGCGGCTCAGCCCCTGGTGACCTACCACCCTAGCTTCACCGGCCGCACCCGCATCGACAAAGCCTTTGCGGCCCGCGCGCTGCAACCGCAGGTGGTGCTGGAAGCCATCGACGCCGACGTGATCAAAACATACGTACGCTTCGGCCTTGGCGTGGGCATCGTGGCCGAGATGGCCGTGCGCGACGACCCCGCGGACGGCGACTTGGTCTCGCGGCCGCTTGGCCACCTATTCGGCAGCAATGTGGCGCGTGTTGCCTTCAAGAAGGGCGTGGTGCTGCGTAACCATGTCCTGATCTTCACCGAGTTGCTGTCGGATCGGCTCTCGGCTCCGCTGCTCAAGCGCGCACTGGCTGGCGAGGCAAGCCACTTCGATCTTTGATCAGGCGTCCGTTTCCGGGCTGCGCGTGCTGGGCTGCCAGGCCGACGACGCCGTGTTCGGCCAGGTTGCGGCCTCACCCAGCAACTGATCCACCCGCTTGGCCCCCTTCGCCGCCACTTCCGCCAGGCTGACGATGTTTTTGATCTGGTCCAGCGTGGGATGCGCAGCGGCCGTGCGCACGTAGAGATTGCCGCGCTGCGTCAGCATCACAAAAGGCTGCCCCTGCGCGACGAGATCCTGGCTGGCCAGCGCCAGCGCGTCCGAAAGGGCGTCATCGCACCAGGCGGCCGCCACCTCCTTGGTGACCGAGCAAACCGAGAAGCGCGCACGCGCCAGCTTCGACTTCCAGTTCTCGATCTGCTGGAACATCACCAGCCAGCGCATCTCTTCAGGGGTATCGGTGTCGATGCGGGTCTGCAGTGTGTCGGTGTAGGCCTCGAATACGGCTTTCTCGAGTACATCGCGCAGTTCGCGTTCGATCGCCATCATCTGCAGCTCCGGGTGCACGCCGAGCTCCCAGCGCAGGCGCAGTTCCTGGCCTTCGATGTAAGCCCGTTGCGATGGCCCCCACTCGATGCGCAGATGCCCGAGCGGGTTCTTGGGCTCATCGATCAGAAAGCCATCCCCCTCCTCGTTCTGATCGAAACGCGCCTCGCGCGCCTCCGCCCAGTCGGTAATGGCTTTCCACGCAGCCGCGTTGGCCCGCAGCTTCATCCAATGCTTGACCTGTTTGATTACCATGGGTCTGCACACGCCACCGGAGCCAAAGATGCTGGAAGTCTATTCGTGGGCCACGCCGAATGGGCACAAGGTGCACATCATGTTGGAAGAGTGTGGTCTGCCGTACCACGTGCACGGTGTGGACATCGGCAAGGGTGAGCAGTTCGAACCCGAGTTCCTGCGTATCAGCCCGAACAACAAGATACCCGCGCTGCGCGACCCGGACGGACCGGATGCCAAGCCCATCACCTTGTTCGAGTCGGGCGCCATCCTGCTCTATCTAGCCGGCAAGACGGGGCGCTTCCTGCCGGAACCGGTCAGCGGCAAATACGAGGTCTTGCAGTGGCTCATGTTCCAGATGGGAAGCGTGGGGCCGATGCTGGGCCAGGCGCACCACTTTCGCATCTATGCGCCGCAGAAGATCGACTACGCGATCGAGCGCTACACCAACGAAGCTCGCCGGCTGTACACCGTCATCAACAAGCGGCTCGCGCACAGCCCCTACATCGGCGCGTCCGAGTACTCGATCGCCGACATGGCCGTTTGGCCGTGGCTGCGCTCCTGGCGCAACCAGGGCGTCGAGATGGCCGACTTTCCGCACCTGAAGGGCTGGTTCGACGAGATCGACAAGCGGCCAGCGGTGCAGCGCGCGCTGACGGTGCTTTCGGAGCGGCGGCGTCCGGTGCTGGACGATCAGGCGCGCGACGTGCTGTTCGGCAGCACCCAGTACAAGCGGCGCTGAGCCCATGCGCCTGCGCGCCCTGCTGCTGATCCTGCCCGCACTGGTTCAGGCCCAGGAAAATGCGGAGCTGGACCGCGTGACCATCACCGTGGTGCGCGGCAAGCTGCGCTCGGTGCATGGTCTGGAACGCGCGGAGTTTGCGCAGGCCCTTCCGGGCACGAGCCCACTGGCCAGCATGGCGCGTCTGCCCGGTGCCTACTTCCAGGCGGCGGACAGCCTAGGCAACTACGAGTGGTCGGCACGCTTCGCACTGCGCGGCTTTTCCCAAAGCCAGCTCGGCTTCACGCTGGACGACGTGCCGCTCGGCGACATGTCTTACGGCAACCACAACGGCCTGCACATAAGCCGCGCCATTGCCAGCGAAAACCTGGCGCGCGCCAGCCTTTCGCAGGGCACCGGCGCGCTGGATACCGCTTCGACCAGCAACCTGGGCGGCACGGTGCAGTTCTATTCGCTGGACCCTGCAGCCGAGGCGCAGGTGCAGGCGCGACTGGCCTTCGGCTCGGACCAGCGCCAGCGCCTGCACCTGCGTGGTGACACAGGTCAAACCGAGTGGGGTGCGCTCGGCTTGAGCCTGACCGAGCACCGCGAGGACAAATGGAAGGCCCAAGGTCGCCAGCGCCAACGCCAGTGGAACCTGAAGTGGTTGAAAGAAGGGACGCAGTGGCGCGCCAGCGCCTTTCTGAACAGCTCAGACCGACGCGAGATGGACTACCAGGACTTCTCGCTCGAGATGCTGCGCCGCCTCGGCCCCGACTGGGACAACGCCTACCCTGACCTGGACGCCGCGTTGCGCGCGTCGCGCGAGCTGTGCGGCAACGGCGGCAAGCCCTACGTCACGCAGTGTGATGACGCCTACTTTGCCGGCAGCGGCCTGCGCAAGGACAAGCTGGGCGGGCTCAGTGTTGAGTGGCGTCCCACGCCGAACTGGCTATTGCGCCAAGTCGCCTATGCGCACCGCAATGATGGCGCCGGGCTCTGGTTCACCCCCTACACGCCCTCACCCGACGGCACGCCGCTGGCGCTACGCACCACTGAATACCGCATCGCCCGCCGCGGCTGGCTGGGCACCGTGGAGTGGGAGCGCGCAGCGCACCAGTGGCGCGCCAGCCTCTGGTTGGAACGCAATCACTTCGATCACGCGCGCCGCTTCTACGCCGTCAGCCCGGCGGCGCTGCCAGACCCTTACCAGTTTCCTCGCAACGCCTTCCGCACCGATTGGGATTTCGACTTCGACACCGACACCCTTCAGTACTCGCTGGCGGACACCTGGAGATTCGGGCCGAGTTGGAGCCTGGGTCTGGGCTTCAAGGGCATGCGGGTGGTCACCGACGCAGCACTCGCCACGGGCAGTGATCGCCCAGTCGGTCGTGTCGTCTCCGACCGCCCTTTCCTGCCCCAGGCTGGTCTCGTGCACACACTCGGCCCGGCCGACGAACTGTTCGTCTCTTTCGCCCGCAACGCGCGGGCCTTCCAGGCCGCCGCGGCCGGCACCACGCCATTCGCCACCACCGCCGCGGGCTTCCAGGCCATCAAAGACCACCTGCACCCCGAGTCATCGGACAACCTGGAGTTCGGCTGGCGCCACCACGGGCAGCGCCATCAGGCCTCGCTCGTGCTGTACCGCGTGCACTTCCGCGACCGCTTGCTGAGTGTGCAGGCCGGCAGCGCCATTCAGGGCAACCCCAGCGTGCTGAGCAATGTTGGCGATGTGCGCGGCAGCGGCCTGGAGGCCGCGCTCTCGGCACGTTTGGGCGGTCCTTGGTCGGCGTATGCGAGCCTCAGCCTGGCACGGGCTCGCTACCTTGACGATGTGATCAGCGGCAGCACCCGCGTGCCCACGCAAGGCAAGCGCGTGGTGGACAGCCCGGAGCGCATGCTCAAGGCCGGGCTGGGTTACCAGCAGGGCGCGGTCAGCCTGAACCTTGGCGTGGATGCAATCTCGCGCCGCTATTACAGCTACACCAATGACGCGAGCGTGCCCGGACAAGCGGTCTGGCAGGCTCAGGCGGCCTACCGCTTCGGAGCGGTGGGCGGGCTCCAGGGCGTACGCCTTAGCCTGGCGGTGCAGAACCTGGGCAACCACCGGGGCATCGCGACACTGGGCTCGAACGGCTTCGTCAACAGCGACCCGCTCGGCCAGGCGCAAACCCTTCTGCCTGGCGCACCCCGCCAGCTGAGCCTCGGCCTGGAGGGCAGCTTCTGAGCGCAAAGATGTGGCCCGACGGGAGGGACTCGAACCCCCGACCTGCTGCTTAGAAGGCAGCTGCTCTATCCGGTTGAGCTACCGTCGGTTTGAATGAGGAAGGGGCTCCGCAGAGCCCCTCGCATTGTGCCGTGCGGCTCAGTTCCGCATCAGGCCAACAGCACGTTGATGATGGCGTTGCCGATACCCATCAGCGCAGCACCTGAGATCAGGCCGGCGCAGATCGGCTCCAGGCCTTCGACCCACAGGCGGTGGCCGGGCGTGCCTGCAGCCTTGTGCTTGCGGCCCAGCAGCCAGAACACCAGCGCGCCCACAAACATGGCCAGCGTGCTTTCCGGCGGCAGCACCACGCCCAGACCGATGGCCACAGCCGAGAGGCCGAACTTGCCCTTGGTCTTGATGCGCAGCACCTCGATCACCAACGCAGCCAGGGCAGCGAAGGCCATCGACAGCACCGCCGAGGTCGGCAGGCCCTTCAGACCCTTGGCGATGATTTCGGCCACGCCCTTCCACTGCAGAGCAGCGGGCATTGCAAACTGGTCGCTGACCAAGGTCGTGACGCTGCGCACGCCATTCACATCGGGGGGCAGGAAGAGCAGGAAGAACAGCGGCACGCAGAACAGCACGCCCGCCAGGTTGCCGATCACATGGCCGATGGCCTGATGACGCGGCTTGCCGCCCAGCATGTAGCCGGGCTTGATGTCGGACAGCAGGTTGGCGGCGTTGGAGGCAATCTCCGAGGTCATGGCTGCGGGCAGCAGGTTGGAGCCCGGATTGCTGCGGTCGATCGCGCCCATGGTGAACTGGGTGATCTTGGCCAGCGAGCCGGTCGGCGTCCAGGACGTCAGCGCCATCGAGTTTGTGCAGATCAGCGTCAGCACAAAGATCAGCGGCAGCGAAACCAGCGCGATCCAGAAAGGCACCCCGAAGAACAGATGGGTCACCCAAGAGCCAAGCACCGAGAACAGCGGCACGCCGATGTAGCTGATCCACATCGGCACCTCGATGTCCTTGAGCACGTCACTGCCCTTGGCACCGTCCTTCTTCTTGCCCAGGCTCTTGAAGGCCGAGGTGAAGATTTCCGGCTTGGCGGCCAGACTGACCATGGCGCCCGTGACCATCATCGTCACCCCCCACCACAGCGACCACTGGTTGACGATCTCGGCACGGTTCAAAGGAATTACCTTGCCATCGGCGGCGATACGCGGTGCGATGTCACCCAGCTGAATCATCAGCGGGGCCAGCACGCCGAAGTTGATCAGCGCGCCCAGCAGGCAGCTCGTAGCCACGGCAATGCCCATCAGGCCGCCTACGCCGAGCATGGCAGCGTCCAGCGTCAGTCGCAGGCCGAGCTGGCGGATGTCGGTCCCCAGAATGGTCGGGATCCAGCCGTCGGCCTTGGCGGCCCAGTTGTAGTAGTACTGGTCCAGGCGTTCCTGGAAGTGCCAGGGCTCCTTCAGGCCAGCCCACCGATCCATGGCCAGCAGCTTGAACTGCACCAGTTTCATCCAGCCATCGCTGACGATGGCCTGGTAGAGCGCCGTCAAGCCACCCACGACCCCGAGCAGCTTGGCCTTGAACACACCCTCGCTGCCCTCACCGTGGTACAGCGAATCCAGCACCACGCCGCAGGCTCGGCCCTCCGGGAACGGGGCCTGGTCCTCGTTGATGAACTTGCGCTTCATCGGGAAGGCCAGCAGCACGCCGATGGTCGAGACCACGAAGATCCACACCATCAGCTGCCACCAGGTCGGAATGACCCCGGTGACCAGCATGTAGGCCGCCAGGCTGGAGAACAGCGGCGACACCACATAGCCAGCCGCTGTGGCAATCGACTGCGTGCAGTTGTTCTCGAGGATGGTGTAGTCCCGCGCCATACCGCTGGCGGCGATGGCGCGGAACAGCGCAAAGGCCAGGATCACCGAGGTCAAACCGACGCCGATGCCAATGCCGGTCTTGGCGCCGATGTACAGACCGGTGGCGGACAGGATGCCGCCGAGCAGAAAGCCGGTCAGACCCGAGCGCAGGGTCAACTGCGCCATGTCGGCCTTGTAGACGTTCTCCAGCCACCAGCGGTCTTTCTGCTCGCGGCTCCAGGTTTGGACTTGCTCGTCGGTCAGGTGCAAGAGGGCCATGTCGTCCTCAGGGTTAATCCGGAGTTCGGATCGCGCATGCAAAAAGAGGACCTTGTGGGTCCTCTTGGCATCAACGCAACGATGAAAGTAAAACTTGGTCGGGGCGAGAGGATTCGAACCTCCGACCCTCTGCTCCCAAAGCAGATGCGCTACCAGACTGCGCTACACCCCGACGAAGCCCGCCATTGTAGGGGCTTCGCGAACCGCTCCTTTTCGACCTCAGTCCGGCAGCTCGTGCAGCTGACCGTCGGCACTGATGAAAGCGCCTCGCACCCGTTGGCCGGGCTCCAAGGAACGCAGCGCGCACAGGTAGCGCCGCATCTGCTCCTGGTACTCGGGCACCTGCAGCGGGGCTGGATGCAGCTTGTAGTCCAACAGCCACCAGCAAGGCAGCCCGTCGGGTTCGCGTCGGCAGACCAGTCGGTCCAGCCGGATCTCGCGACCTTCATCCAGCAGTGCCACCTCATTGCCTGCCCAGAGCACGTCCTCGCCTCCCAGCCAGGAAGCCAGCGCCGCCGAGCCCAGCACACCCTGAAGCCATTCGGCCAGCGCCTTCTGGCCCCGCGCATCCAGGCCGTACATCTGACTGCTGGCAGCCAGCCACTGCGGAAGCTGACCGCGCGACGCGCCGGGCTGGGTGGCCCACTCCATCACGCGATGAAACGCTTCGCCCAGGCTCGCGGCGCGCGGGTCATCGGCCGCATTCGCTTCCGTCAGCGTGGACGGGTCGGCTTGCGGCGGGACGGGCAAGACCGGTAGCGTCGGCGCTGCCAAGGACTTGCTGAGTTGCAGCAGCTCTGCAGCCCGCCAAGGCTGAGCCGAGCCGCTGGCGGTCACGAGGGACCAAGGGCTGTTTGCAGGGCCGCTGCGGGCCGACGGGGTGCGGCTGAGGATGAGCTGGCGGCGTGCGCGCGTCAGCGCCACGTACAGGCCATTGAGCTCCTCCCGGCGTCTCTGCGCCAACTCGTCCTCCATAGCCGCCGCCAGGGCGGGCGGCGGGCGGTATTCGCTGGCCAGGAAGGCCACCCGGCTGGGCCGCGGCTGCTCCACCGGCCACTCGATGAGCAGCGTTGTGCTCTGCGCGCGTGCCGGCGCGGCATCGGCATCCACCAGGATCACCGTGTCCGCTTCCAGCCCCTTGGCACCGTGGATGGTCAGCAGCTGAACGCCTTGCCCGCTGGCACGCACCGGCACCTTGATCGGGCGCTGTTTCAATGCGCGCACAAAGCCATAGAGGCTCCAGTAGCGCCCGCCGTCGAGGTTCAGCGCCTGGTCCAGCAGAGCATCAATGCCGGCCCAGCGTGGCGCCAGCAAAGCAGCCGGCAGGCGTGCAGCCACGCGGGCCTTGAACTGCCCCTCTGTCAGCACGCGCTGCAGGGCCTCGAACGCCGGTAGGGCCGGCAACTCGCTACACCAGCGGGCCAGCAGCTCGCGAGCCACCGAAAGACCCAGGGCTTCGGCTCGCTCGGGAGGCAGCGCCAGCAGGGTGGGCAGCCAGGCCGCGCCATCCGCCGCAGCCTGCAGGCCCATCAGCGCCACCTCGTCCACGCCGAAGAGCGCACTGCGCAGCACCCGCGCGAGGGCCAGGTCATGCTGGGGCGAGGCCAGCAGCTCGCAAAGCGCGAGCAGGTCCTGCACCTCGGGCAGCTCAGCCAGCACCTGCTCCTCCGGTGTTTCGTGCGCGATGCCCAGCGCACGCAGGCCTTCGGCCACGGCGGCCAAGGCATCGCGCCGCCGCGCCAGGACCATCAGTTGCTGGGCCTCATGGCCCTGCTGCAACAGCTGCGCCAGCACCTCCGCCACGCGCCGCCCCTCGGCGCTGCGGCGGGCTTCTTCCGCTTCGGTGCGGGCGCGCTCCAGGCTGGGGCGCCAAGCGTCCGGCTCGGCCTCCTCCTGGGAGGCAGCTTCGTTTGGCGGCGCATCAAGCAACCAGATCGAGCCCTCAGCCGGACTGTCGCCGCTGTGCGGCCGAAAGCCTGCATAGGCGCCTGCATCTTGCAGGGCCCCAAACACGGCATTCACCAGCGCACGCACGGCAGGGCCGTTCCGACGGGTGTGATCGCAAGCCAGTCGGTGCCCGCCCAAGCCTTCGACGACAAACCGAGCCGCCGCCTCGAACACACGCGGCTCCGCGCGGCGAAAACGGTAGATGCTTTGCTTGGGGTCGCCCACCAGGAACAGTTGCAGGCTGCGGCCGCCGCCGGCGCCGGCATAGGCCGAGAGCCAGGCTTGCAGCGCTTGCCACTGCAGCGGGCTGGTGTCCTGGAACTCGTCGATCAGCAGGTGGCGCACTTGCAGATCGAGCTGTTGCTGCAGCCAGCCGCTGGCGCTGTTGTCGGCCAGCAAGGCGGTGGCGCCCCGCTCCAGGTCGCCCATGTCCACACACCCGCGCTCACGTTTGAGCACTGCGAACTCCTCGGCCTGCGCGCGCGCCAACGCGGCGAGCGCCTCATGATCGCGGGCCGCGTGCCATTGCTGGCGGTCGCGCTGCAGTTGTTCCAGCACGGCCGTCAGCTCCGCGAGGCCCTGCACCTCGCCGAGCTTGCGTGGGCTGCCGGTCTGGGTGAAGAGCGCCTGCCAGGCACGTGCAAAGCCGGCCTGCGCCTGCGGCAGCGCCAGAGCGTCAAGCAAACCTTGGGCGGC
>JBDHSJ010000012.1:0-36761 GCA_039808065.1 Burkholderiaceae bacterium
GGCGACAAGGTGCGCGTGCGCATCGAGAAGGACGGCGCCCGTTACGTGGTGACCGCGCTGGAGGCCGCGCCATGAGGGCCGCGATGGTGGTCTTGAGCCTGCTTGCCGCGGGCTGCGCGCAGGCAGAGATTGCCGAGATCCGCTGGGACGACCAGGGCCACGCCACGCAGACCTTTCAGGTGGCGCCGGGCAAGTTTGCCGAGTACTGCGGCAAGCTCAGCAAAGGCCAAACCGTGCGCTGGTCCTTCGAAGCCCCGGCCGCCTTGGACTTCAACATCCACTACCACGTGGGCAAGGACGTGGAGTACCCGGCCAGGACCAAGGGAGTGGCGGCGCAGCAGGGTGAGCTCAAGGTCGCCTTGGACCAGGATTACTGCTGGATGTGGAGCAACAAGGGTGGGGCGGCGGTGAAGTTGAGCGTTCAGTTGGCGCGTTGATCGAGCGCTTGCCCTGGCATGCGCAGGGCGCTGTTGCGTGCCGCGTCCGCGCGATCGTGCAGGGCGTCGCTGGCCGACAGCCAAGAAAAAGGCCGCGCCCTGGGCGCGGCCTTTTTCGTGCGGAGTGGTTCAGCGCGCTTGCTTGCGACGGCTTGCTGCACCCAAAGCGGCCAGTCCGAAGCCGACCAGCAGCATGGAGGCCGGCTCGGGAACCTGCCCGATCGGGGTGCCGCCAACGCCAGCAAAGCCAAAGTAGAACGTGGCTGGCGTGCCCGTGTCGCCATTGCCAAAGCTCTGGCCGAGCGAGTAGACCTCGGCCTTCATGGCCGTCAAGTCGGCCAGCGCGCTGCTCTCGCTGCCCTGGGCGCCATAGAAGATTTCAAAGACCTTCGACTCACCGGCCGCCAGCGAACCGAAGCTGAAGACGAACTGCGCGCCGTGGTCAGCAGGGCCGTTGTCGGCGAAGTTGACGTTGGTGGTTCCGGCAACCAGCTCGCTGTCCGGAGCCATCGGGTTGCCGGCTGCAAAGCCGTTGTCGTTCGAGAAGGACAGCGCGGAAGCGCCCACGCCCTGCAGGGTCACCAACTCAGCGAACTCCGAGGGCGGGATGTCCCAGTCCATCACCCGCGAATAGCGAACGTCGTTGACCGCGCTGTTGCTGGTGTTGGTGATCGTCACTTGGGTGCGGAAGCCGTTGGTACCGGCAAACACGCTGTAGACCTGCGAGATCGTCAGGCCGGGCGTGCTTTGCAGATAGCCATTCGACGTGGCCACGCCCCCGACAAAGCTGAACGAGGTGAAACCGATGTTGGCGGAGCCCACATTGCCGTTGGTGTAGCCACCCTGGCCATTGCCCGCCAGGCCCCAGCCTTCGCACAGGCAACCGGGGGTGATGCCGTCGCCAACACCAGCGCGTGCGATGCCGACATCGGAGAAGCCGAGGCGACCGTCGTCAGTGACACCGATGCTGGTGCCGCCATTGACCAGCACCGCGCCGGCCGATGCAGAACCGGAGAAGACCGCCAGCCCCACGGCGAGAGAGACACCCGCAACCAGCTTGGAAGACCACGAATACACGTTACAGCTCCATGTGATGAGAAAAGTGAGCCAGTTCGAAAGCACGCTCCGTGCCACCTCCTCGTGGTGATTGAAGCCTCAGGAGTTATTGACTTCTCCAGATCAACTTGTTCGGGCGCTGTGTCAAACAAGTCGACGCCCCTTTGTAAGCAGGTGCTTCGGTGTGGTTACAAACTTGGGTGCAGGGGGGGGCCGCGAGGGCGCAGTTGTTCGACATGGCCTTGGACGGGTCGGTCCTTGCACGGCCACAGCGGGCCTTCAGAGTTCGCACGCGAGAGCCACGGATCGCAGGTTCTGCCACCTGCCATCCACAGGGCGGACCTGGGTGCAGGACGTTGGGATGCATCAGAACATGGGCGTCTCGCCCACGCGCATCCGCGCACCGCAGGCCCTCTTGCTGCACCGCAGCGAATAAACTCCCCGGCGTTGGTGCTCGCTCCCGTCCTCAAACGGGCGCAGTTCAACGGGAATCAGGAGGGGCCGGGCCGCAGCGGTA
This sequence comes from Burkholderiaceae bacterium, assembly GCA_039808065.1. Lineage (GTDB taxonomy): Bacteria > Pseudomonadota > Gammaproteobacteria > Burkholderiales > Burkholderiaceae_C > Inhella. The sequence goes on from JBDHSJ010000012.1 coordinate 2,011, forward strand.
CCACGCCTCAACCTGAGCTGCCCCCGCAACGGTAAGCGGACGAAGGCCTGCAACAGCCTTCCGCTCCTGTCGAAGCCACTGGACCTCGCGGTCTGGGAAGGCCACAGGGGTTGTTCCGTCAGCCCGGATACCGGCCAACAGGGTGGCGTGCCCGCAGGGTGCGCCTTGGGTGCGCGGCTGCGGGGAAGCGGCGGCGCACGTGGTTCTCTGTGTGCTTTCCATGTTCTCTCTCCCTTCGGGCCGCCGTGCCCGCAATGCCGCTTTGGCTTCCGTGGCCGTGGCCGCTTCCCTGACCTGCGCCCCGCTGGCACAGGCCCAGGCCTTGGTGCTGGCCTCGGCCCAGCTCGATACCGTGGTGCTCACCACCCAGCGCGCGCCGCAGCGGGTGGACCAGGCGCTGGCCCAGGTGACGGTGATCGACCGCGCCGAGATCGAGGCCGAGGCGGCCCGCGCGCTGGTGGAGCTGCTGGCCGCGCAGCCCGGCATCCAGTTCTGGTCCAACGGCGGCGCCGGCAAGCTGGCCACGGTGTCGATGCGCGGCCTGGAAGGCCGCCACACCCTGCTGTTGATCGATGGCGTGCGCTATGGCTCGGCCACGGCCGGCATTCCGATCTGGGACAACCTGCCGCTGGATGCGGTGGAGCGCATCGAGATCGTGCGCGGTCCGCTCTCGGCCCTGTATGGCAGCGATGCCGTGGGCGGCGTGGTGCAGATCTTCACGCGCAAGGGTGCGCCGGGCCTGGCCGTGCATGGCCGTGTGTCCGCCGGTTCGCATGGCCAGCGCCAGGCCGCTGCCGGCCTGCGCTGGGCCGCCGGGCCGTGGGATGCCGCGCTGGGCCTGCAGGCCTCGCGCGATGACGGCTTCTCGGCCACCAATGCACGCGCCCAGTTCGGCAACTACAACGCCGACCGCGACGGCTTTGATCAGGATGCCGTGAACCTGCGCCTGGGCCTGCAGCTGGCCGGCGACTGGCGTGTCGAGGCGCTGGCCCTGGACAGCCGCGGCGAGACCCAGTTCGACGACGGCCCCGGCCGCGACGCCCGCGCCAAGCTGCGCAGCCAGGTGCTGAGCCTGCAGGCGTCGGGCAGTGTGGCGGGCAGCTGGCGCCAGCGCCTGCGTGCTGCGCGCGCGCTGGATGAGAACAACACCCTGGTGGGCGCCTTCGGCACCGGCCTGACGGCCAGCACGCAAAAGCAGCTGAGCTGGGAGCACAACCTGGCCACGCCGGCCGGCGAGCTGTTGGGGGTGCTGGAGCGCAACGAGCAATCGGTGCAGCGGCCCGGCGCACCCTATGCGGTGACGCAGCGCAGCATCACCGGCCTGGGGCTTGGCCTGAACGGCCGGGCCGAGCGCCACCACTGGCAGCTGGCGGCGCGGCGCGACCGCAACTCGCAGTTCGGCGGCCAGACCACCGGCTCGGCCGCCTACGGCCTGGACCTGAATGAGCAGCTGCGCGCCACCGCCTCCTGGGGCAGCAGCTTTGCGGCGCCCAACTTCAACCAGCTCTACTTCCCCAACTTCGGCAACCCCAACCTGCTGCCCGAAGAGGGCACGCACCGCGAGTTGGCGCTGCGCTGGGTGCAGGGCAGCCACCAGGTGCGCGCCACCTGGTTCCAGCACCGCATCCGCGGCTACATCACCTCGGGTCAGAACCCGACCAATGTGCCGCGCGCGGAAATCGAAGGCCTGAGCCTGGGCTGGGAGGCGAGCTGGCAGGGCGGCTGGAGCCTGAACGCCTCGCTGGAGGCGCTGGACCCGCGCGACCTCAGCAACGACAAGCTGCTGGTACGCCGCGCCAAGGAGCACCTGCGCCTGGCGCTGCAGCGCGACATGGGCGCCTGGGCGCTCGCTGCCCAGCTGCGCAGCGTGGGCGACAGCTATGACAACGCCACCAACACGATGAAGCTCGACGGCTACACCGTGCTGGACCTGCATGCCCAGTGGCGCCTGGCCCCGGAGTGGGCGCTTGGCGTGAAGCTCAACAACGCGGCCGATGTGGCTTATGAATCCACCTACGGTTTCAACCAGCCGCGCCGCGAGTGGCTGCTGACGCTGCGCTACGGTCGCTGACGCGCCAGAAGGAGGGGTTGCCGCATGAAGTTCTGGATCGCTTGCCTGCTGGGGTTCTGGTGCTTGCTGGCCTCGGCCCAGCCCCTGGTGCTGAAGGACGACCGCGGCAACTCCCACGCGCTGAAGGCGCCGCCGCAGCGCATCGTCTCCTTGCTGCCTTCGCTCACCGAGGCGGTGGCGGCCCTGGGGGGCGCCCCCAAGCTGGTGGGGGTGGACCGCTGGTCCAACTGGCCCGCGCCGGCGCTGGCCAGCCTGCCGCGCCTGGGTGGGCTGGACGATGTGCAGATCGAGACCATCGCCCGGCTCAAGCCCGATGTGGTGCTGGCCTCGGTGGCCTCGCGCTCGCTGGATCGGCTCGAGGCCCTGGGCTTCACGGTGATCCGGCTGCGCTCGGAGTCACATGCCGACGTGCGCCGCACGCTCGGGCTGGTGGCCCAGCTGCTGGGCCAGCCCGAAGCGGGTGAGCGGCTGTGGGCCGAGGTGCAGCAGCGCATCCAGGCCGCGCAGGCCCGCGTGCCGGCCAGGCTGCGCGGGCAAAGCGTGTACTTCGAGATCGGCGGCGGCCCCTATGCCGCCGGGCGCACCTCCTTCATCGGCGAGACCCTGACCCTGCTGGGGCTGCAGAACGTGGTGACACCTGAGCTCGGCCCCTTCCCCAAGCTGAACCCGGAGTTCGTGGTGCGGGCGCGCCCGGGGGTGGTGATGGGGGTGGCGAAGGAGGCCAGCGGCTACGGCGCGCGGCCGGGCTGGTCCGCCGTGCCCGCCCTGCAGGCGCAGCGGGTGTGCGCGTTCCCCAGCGAGGTCTACGAGATGTTGATTCGGCCGGGGCCGCGGTTGGGGGAGGGGGCCGAGGTGGTGGCGGCTTGCTTGGAGAAGCTGCGGTGAGCCTGCTTGTCATTGCGCTGCAGCCCGCGGGGGGTGAAGCCCCCAAGGGCTCCAACTTAAACAAGCTCAAGCCATGAACACTCTCACCATGGCCCTCCCGATCCAAGACCCCGCCAACCAACGGCGCCAGCGTCTGAGCATCACCTTGCTCGCGCTGATTGCGGTCGCCCTGTTGGCGGGCCTGATGACCGGCTCCAACGGCTTCGCCCCGCTGCAGTTCTGGCAGGAACTCCAAGGCGAACAGGCCGGCCTGATCCTGGGCGAGATCCGCGCCCCGCGCAGCCTGGGTGCAGCCGCCGTGGGCGCGCTGCTCGGCCTGGGTGGTGCCATCGCGCAGGGTCTGTTTCGCAACCCGCTGGCAGACCCCTATCTGCTGGGCTCGGCCTCGGGCGCGGGCCTGGGTGTGGTGCTGGTGATGGCCGGCGCCACGCTCGGGGGCTGGAGCCTCAGCCTGGCCACCCTGGCCTGGATTGAACGCGTGGGCCTGGTGGGTGCGGCCTTTGGCGGCGCGCTGGCCGGCGTGGCGCTCACGCTCAGCCTGGCGGCGGGCGCGCTGCACACGCTGCGGCTGCTGTTGGCCGGCGTGGTGGTGGCGGTGCTGCTGGGCGCGGTGTCGGATCTGATCACGCTCGTCTCGCCCGACGCGCTGCGCGGCAAGCAGGCCTTTTTGCTTGGCAGCACCAGCTTCCTGGGCTGGCCCTCGCTGGGCCTGATGGCCCTGGGCTGGGGCGTGGCGCTGCTGCTGGCGCTGCGCCTGGCGCGGGCGCTGGATGCGCTCACGCTGGGCGAGGAAAGTGCGGCCAGCCTGGGCCTGAACCTGCCGCGCGTGCGCCTGGGCCTGGTGCTGGCGCTGGCGCTGGCCACGGCGCTGGCGGTGTCGCAGGCCGGGCTGGTGGGTTTTGTGGGCCTGGTGGCGCCGCATCTGGTGCGCCGCCATGCGCCGGGCCCGCATGCCTGGCTGTTGTGGGCCAGCAGCCTGATGGGGGCCTTGCTGCTCTTGGGCGCGGATGTGCTGGCACGGGCGGTGATTGCGCCGCAGGAGCTGCCGGTGGGTGTGGTCACCGCGGTGGTGGGCGGGGCTTACCTGTTCGTGCTGATCCGCAAACGGAGCCTGACATGAAGCCACGCCTGCAAGTGCAAGGCCTGCAGCTGGCCCTGGGTGGCCGCCCGGTGCTGCGGGGGGTGGATCTGCAGCTGGGCAGCGGCTGGACGGCCATCGTAGGCCCCAATGGCGCGGGCAAATCCACCCTGCTGCGCGCGCTGGCCGGGCTGCTGCCGGCGCAGGCCGGCCAGGTGATGCTGGATGGCCGCCCGTTGCCCAGCTGGACGGCCGGCGAGCGCGCCCGCCGCCTGGCCTGGCTGGCCCAGCTGGGCGACACCACGGGCGAGCTGAGCGTGCGCGAGACCGTGGAGCTGGGGCGCATCGCCCACCTGGGCCTGGGCGGCACGCCGGGCCCGCGCGATGCCCAGGCCGTCGCCCAGGCTATGGCGCTCACCGAATGCCAGGACTGGGCGCTGCGCCGCCTGCAGGAGCTCAGTGGCGGCGAACGCCAGCGCGTGCTGCTGGCGCGCGCCCTGGCCACCGAAGCGCCGCTGCTGCTGCTGGACGAGCCCACCACCCACCTGGACGCCCCGCACCAGGTCGCACTGGCGCGCCTGTTCCGCCAGCTGGCCGCGCGGCCCGGCCACGCGGTGGTGACGGTGCTGCACGAACTCTCCATCGCCCTGCAGGCCGACCAGCTGGTGGTGATGGCCGCCGGCCGCGTGGTGGCGGAGGGCCCCTGCGCGGACGAGCGCGTGCAGCGTGCGCTTGAAGCCGTGTTCGGCCAGGCCATCCGCATCCACCCCGGCCCCTGCGGCCGCCCGCAGGTGGCCCTGAACCTGGACGAGCCCAGCCATGCAGATTGAAGCCCCGCCCACCCACGCCGGCGCCCCCAAGGCGCAGGGCGAGCGCCGTGGCCTGGTGCTGGTGCACACCGGCCCCGGCAAGGGCAAAAGCACGGCCGCCTTCGGCCTGGCGCTGCGCGCCCATGGCCGCGGCAAGCCCGTGCACATCTACCAGTTCATGAAGGTGCCCAGCGCGCGCTTTGGCGAGCACCGCGCCTTTGCGCAGCTGGGCGTGCCCATCGAGGGCCTGGGCGACGGTTTTTCCTGGAAGAGCCGCGATCTGGAGCACTCGGCCGAGCTGGCGCGCCAGGGCTGGGCCAAGGCCGAGGCCACCATCCGCGCCGGCGACCACTTCCTGGTGGTGCTGGACGAGATCACCTACCCGCTGCGCTATGGCTGGCTGACGCTGGAGCCGGTGCTGGCCTGCCTGCGTGAGCGCCCCTCGCAGGTCAACGTGCTGTTGACCGGCCGCGGCGCGCCGGCCGAGTTGATCGAGCTGGCGGACACGGTGACCGAGTTCGGTCTCATCAAGCACCACCACCAGCAAGGGGTGCCGGCGCAAAGGGGAATCGAAGACTGAGCGCGGAGCGAGCAGGGTGCCTGCGCACCCTGCGACCCCGAGCGAAGGACGGCCGCCGTCATGCGGCGGACGGCAGAGCGAACGAAGGATGAGAGAGCGATGAAAGCGGCCATTTCCTGGAGCGGCGGCAAGGACTCGATGCTGGCCCTGCTGCATGCGCGCGAGCAAGGCCTGCAGGTGCAGAGCTTTCTGAGCTTTCTGGAGCCCGACGGCCGCAGCAAGAGCCATGACTTGCCCAGCCGCTGGCTGCAGGCCCAGGTGGGTGCTTTGGGCGGCCAGTGGCTCGGCGTGCCGGTGCCGCCGGGCGGCTATGGCGAGGCCTTCAGCACCCAGCTGGCCCTGCTGCGCGCCAGCGGCCACCAGGCCGTGGTGTTTGGCGACATCGACCTGCAGGCGCATCGCGATTGGATCGAACCCCGCTGCGCTGCCGCCGGCCTGTGCGCCGCCTTTCCGCTCTGGGGCCTGGGGCGCCGGCAGCTGGCGCAGGAAGTGCTGGCGCGCGACATCCGCGCCTGGGTGGTGTGCGTGGACCTGGGGCGGCTGGACGCCCGCTTCTGTGGCCGCGCCTACGACGCCGCCTTCCTGGCCGAGCTGCCCGAGGGCGTGTGCCCGGCCGGCGAGGAGGGCGAGTTCCACAGCTTCGTGTGGGATGGCCCCGGCTTTGCCGCGCCGCTGGCGCTGCAGCCAGGCCCTGTGCGCATCCAACCCAGCCGCCCACCGCTGCGACCCACCGAGTTCGCCTTCTGCACCCCGGAGGCGGCATGACGCGCACCCTGATCGTCTGGGGCTGCAGCAGCGGTGCGGGCAAGAGCTTCGTGGCCACGGCCCTGTGCCGCTGGGCCGCGCGGCGGGGTTTGCGCGTGGCGCCCTTCAAGGCGCAGAACATGAGCAACAACGCGCGCGTGGTGCCGCTGGCCGATGGCGGCTGCGGCGAGATCGGCGCGGCGCAGTACTTCCAGGCCCTGGCCGCCGGCGTGGCGCCGACGGTGGACATGAATCCGGTGCTCTTGAAGCCCGAGGCCGACACCGCCAGCCAGGTGGTGCTGCAAGGGCGCGTGGCGCAGGAACTGAGCCGCATGCCCTGGCGCGAGCGCAGCCCCGCACTGGCGGCCAGCGCACGTCAGAGCTTCGAGCGCCTGGCCGCTCAGTACGACTTGATCGTGGTGGAGGGGGCGGGCTCGCCGGCCGAGATCAACCTGGCTCCGCAGGACTACGTGAACCTGCACACCGCGCGCTGGGCGCGTGAACGCGGCCCCACCCAGGCACTGCTGGTGGCCGACATCGACCGCGGTGGCGCCTTTGCGCACCTGCACGGCACCTGGGCCCTGCTGCCCGAAGACCTGCGCCCGCTGCTGCAGGGCTTTGTGTTCAACAAGTTCCGTGGTGACGCCAGCCTGCTGGCCCCCGGCCCTGAACAGCTGCAGGCGCTCACCGGCGTGCCGCTGCGCGCCGTGCTGCCGATGCAGCGCGACCACGGCCTGCCCGAGGAGGACGGCTTGTACGGCAGCGAGCGCCAGGGCAGCGGCCTGCGCATCGCCATCGTGGCCGGGCCGCACATCAGCAACCTCGATGAATTCCACCCCTTGAGCCGCCTGCCCGGTGTGGAGCTGGTGTGGGCCCGCACCGCCGGCGCGCTGCGCGGGGCGGACTGGGTGGTGCTGCCGGGCTCCAAGCAGGTGCGCGGCGACCTGCGCTGGCTGCGCGCGCAGGGCCTGGAGCCCGAGCTGCGCGCCCATGTGCAGGCCGGCCGCCCGGTGCTGGGCATTTGCGGCGGCCTGCAGATGCTGGGCCAGAGCCTGCACGACCCCGAGGGCGTGGACGGCCAGCCCTATGCCGAGGAGGCCGGCCTGGCCCTGCTGCCGCTGCGCACGCATTACCGCGCACCCAAGCGCCTGCTGGCCGGGGCGGTGCGCTTTGGCGCGCCGCAAGGCCCCTGGGCGGCGCTGGCCGGCGTGCAGGCGCAGGGCTACGAGATCCGCTGCGGCCACACCGAGGCCGAGGCCGCGGCCGTGCTGCACGGCGCCGATGGCCAGGTCATCGGGTGGCAGCAGGGCAGGGTGCTGGGCCTCTATGCCCACGGCCTGTTCGAAGACCCGGCCGTGCTGCGCGCGCTGTTCGGCCAGTCCGCGCCCACGCTGGACCAGGCCTTCGAGCAACTGGCCGATCTGATCGAGGCGCAGCCGGGGCTGTGCGAGTTGCTGGGCGGAGAGCTGTGAGGCGGCGTCGCGGCTTTTCATAATCGGCGCCAACCTCCCCAGCTGTCATGCCCCGCCGCCTGCTGAACCGCCTGCGCTCCGGCGCCTCACTCTGGCCCAGCCTGCTGATGCTGCTGGCGGCCCTGGGTTCGCTGGCTTTGGCCGATTGGCAGGCGCTGCGCCGGCTGGAGGCGGTTTCCGAAGTCACCGAGCAGCGTGCCCGGGCCCGCAATGGCCGCCTCTTCCTGGCCCAGACCCTGTCGCTTCACAAGGATCTGGAAACCGGCGTCCGCGGTTTCGTCATCACCGGCCGCGAAGACTTTCTGGCGCCCTACGCGCAGGCGCTGGCCGAACTGCCGGTGCTGCAGCAGCAGTTGCAGGCGAGCCTGAGCTTGCCATTGCCCGCAGGGCTGCACTGGGAGGAGATGGAGCAGCTCAGCGCGCAGCGGCAGTGCCTGCTGGCCGACACCGTGGCGCTGCGCCGCAGCCGCGGCCTGCATGTGCTCGAAGAGCAGCAGCTGTTCGAGCAGGGCAAGCAGGCCATGGACGCGCTGCGCGATCGCTTTGCGCAGCTGGATGCGCACCAGCTGGCGCGCATCCACTCCCTGCATGCCCAGGTGCAGACCCTGCGCGCCGACGCGCAGCGTGCCAGTGCCCTGGCCACCGGCCTGGGCCTGCTGCTGGCCGCTGGGGCGCTGGCCCTGCTGTGGCGTGAACGGCAGCGCCGCCAGATTGCCCAGGCGGCGCTGCTGCAGGCCAATGCCGAGCTCGATGCCCGCGTGGTGGCCCGCACCGCCGAGCTGGACGCCGCGCGGACCCGGATCACCGCCTTCGCCGCCGAGCAGGACCGTGCCATCGAGGCCGAACGCCGCCGCCTGGCGCGCGAGGTGCACGACCAGATCGGCCAGGTCTTCACCGCCGTCAAGCTGATCGTCAACGGCCTGCCGGACACGGCCCTGCCGGCACGGCAGGCCCAGGCCCTGGACCAGGCCCTGCAGCAGGGCGTGGCCACCAGCCGGCGCATCACCGCCGAGCTGCGCCCACCGCTGCTGGATGAGCTGGGCCTGGCCGCCGCGCTGCGCCACTACCTGCAGCAGGTGGTCGAACCCGTGGGCCTGGCCACGCAGCTGAACCTGCGCGACGACGCGGTGCTGAACGCCGAGCAGGCGCTGAGCCTGTTCCGCATCGTCCAGGAGGCGCTGACCAACACCCTGCGCCATGCCAGTGCGCGCTCGGTGCAGATCGAGGGCGGGCTGGGCGCGGATGGCCGCCACTACCTTCTGAGGGTGCAGGACGACGGGGTGGGAATCGCCGGTGGCCATGCCCGCCCCGGCGCCCTGGGCTTGACCGGCATGCGCGAGCGTGCCGCCTGGTTGGGCGGTACCCTGGTGCTGGGCCCGGCCGCCCAGGGCGGTACCCTTATCACCGTGACCCTGCCCGTGCAAGTTCCCGATGAAGTTCCTGCTGATTGAAGACCATCCGATCTTCCGCGTCGGTGTGCAGGCGCTGCTGCAGCAGCGCTGGCCCGACGCGCTCTGCGTGGAATGCGGCAGCCTGCAGGAGGCGCTGCAGTCGCTGCGCGAACCGCCCGCTGCCACGCTGGCCCTGCTGGACTTGAACTTGCCCGATGCCGGCGGCGTCGAGGGCGTGGCGCGCCTGCTGCGCGCCGCCCCAGGCCTGCCGGTGCTGGTGCTGAGCCTGAACGCCGAGCTGGCCTTTGCCGAACGCGTGCTGCAGCTCGGCGCGGCCGGCTACCTGCCCAAGGACCAGGCCGCCGCCGATCTGGTGCGCGCCATCGAACGCATCCTGCAGGGCGGCCGTTACCTGAGTGCCGACCTGGCAGAGCACCTGATGCAGCGCGTGGGGGGCCATGCCCACAGCCTGCCCCACCAGACGCTGAGCGAACAGGAGTACCGCGTGCTGCTGCTGCTGGCGCGCGGTGAGCGGGTGGCCGACATCGCCAGCGCCATGCACCTTTCGCCCAAGACCATCAGCACCTACCGCGGCCGCGTGCTTGAAAAGCTCGGCCTGGGCAGCAATGCCGAGCTGGCACGCTACTGCCTGGAGCACCAGCTGCTTGTAGGCGAAGGCTGACAGGCCAATCGGCGCCGGCTGAGGCGCAAATCCGCCGCCGCTGCTGTTGCCGCGCGGGCGTTCGCGTGATCCTTCTGGCCAGAGGGAGCACGACATGAAACTGGCCTTGGTGGAAGACTCGCTGATGATTCGCGAGCAACTGGAATGGCGCTTCGAACACGAGCCTGCCATCGAGATGGTGGGTTGGGCCGATGCGGAGGACAGCGCGGTGGCCCTGGTGCAGGAGCAGCAGCCCGATGTGCTGCTGCTCGACCTGGGCCTGCGCCAAGGCCAGGGCCTGCGCGTGCTGGAACGGGTGCGCGCCGCCGGCTGCGGCGCCCGCGTGCTGGTGCTGACCAACCAGCGCGGCGCCCATCTGCGCGAGGCCTGCCTGGCCCTGGGTGCGCTGGGCTTCTACGACAAGACCCTGGAGTTCGAGGACTGCCTGCAGCGCCTGCAATCCTGGCTGCCGCCCGAACCCGAGAACGAATTGCAGCGTCTGGCCGCGCTGCAGGACACCGGCCTGCTGGACAGCGAACCCCAGCCCCTGTTCGACCGCCTGACCCGGCTGGCCGCCGCGTTGACCGACGCGCCGATCGCCCTGATCAGTCTGCTGGACCAACGCCGTCAGTGGTTCCTGTCGCGCCAGGGCCTGGAAGCGCCCAGCACCTCGCGCTCGGTGTCCTTCTGCGCCCACGCCATCCTGCAGCAGGGGCTGTTTGAAGTCAGCGATGCGCGTGACGACCCGCGCTTTCTCGACAACCCCCTGGTGCGCGGCGCGCCGCATGTGCGCTTCTATGCCGGCGTGCCGCTGCGCCTGCCCACGGGTGAAGCGCTGGGCACCCTGTGCGTGCTGGACCGCGAGCCGCGCCAGCTCAGCCCCTTGCAGCGCGAGGCGCTGGAAACACTGGCGCAGAGCGCCGTCTCCGAAATGGAGCTGCGCCGCCGCCTGCACCATCTGCAGACCGAAGGCCAGCGGCGCGCCCATGCCGAGGCCCATCTGCACCACCTGGCCACGCGCGACCCGCTCACCGGCCTGACCAACCGCACCACCTTGCGCGACCGCCTGGACCAGCAGCTGCGCCTGGCACAGCGCCACCGCCGCGGCCTGGCGCTCATCGTGCTGGGGTTGGACCGCTTCAAGCTCATCAACGACTCGCTCGGCCACGATGTGGGCGATGTGGTGCTGAGCGTCAGCGCCGGCCGCCTGGTGCAGGCACTGCGCGACAGCGACACCGTGGCGCGCCTCGGCGCGGACGAGTTCGCCGTGCTGGTGCACGACCTGGAGCAGCCCGAGCAGGCTCTGGCCCTGGCCAGCAAGCTGCTGCAACAGCTGGCCGAGCCCATCCTCATCGAGGGCCAGCGCCTGCAAGCCGCGGCCAGCGCCGGCGTGGCCCTATTCCCGCCCCATGGCGAAAGCCCCGAGCTGCTGCTGCGGCACGCCGACCTGGCCCTGCTGGAAGCGAAGGCGCGCGGTGGCGCCCAGGCCCTGCTGTACGCCCCGCAGTTCGACGACCCCGCCGGGGCCGCGCTGATGCTGGAGCAGGACCTGCACGCCGCCATCGCGGGTGACGAGCTGCTGCTGCACTTCCAGCCCCAGCTCTGGGCCGACGGGCGGCTGCGTGCCGTTGAGGCCCTGGTGCGCTGGCAGCACCCGCGCCTGGGCCTGCTGGGGCCGGACCGCTTCATCCCCTTTGCTGAGGAGCGGGGCCTGATCGGCGCCATCGACGACTGGGTGTTGCACCGCTCGCTGCAACTGCTGCGCGGCTGGGACGCGCAGGGCCTGCAAGTACCGCGCGTGGCCGTCAATCGCTCCGGCTGCGGCCTGCGCCGCGATCTGGTGGAGCGCGTGGATGCCGCCCTGGCCGAACAGGGCCTGGACGGTACGCGGCTGGAGATCGAGATCACCGAAACCGCGCTCACCGCCGATGGCGCCGAGGCCCTGAGCGTGCTGCACGCGCTGCGCGAGCGCCAGGTGTCGATCGCGGTGGACGACTTCGGCGAGGGCTATTCGTCACTGGGCCAGTTGCACCGCCTGCCCATCGACGTGCTGAAGATCGATCGCAGCTTCGTGCGCGACATCGGCGAGCCGCGCGCCACCGCCATGGTGGCCGCCGTGCTGGGCATGGCGCGCGCCCTGCACCTGGGCACCCTGGCCGAGGGGGTGGAACAGCCGGCCCAGCAGCAGCTGCTGTTGGAGCTGGGCTGCGAGGCCCTGCAGGGCTATGGCTGCTGCCGCCCGCTGGCCGACGAGGCCTTGCGGGCCTGGCTGCAGCACCGCTGAAGAAAACTCACTGAACTCACAATTTGTCAATCAAGACAAGGATTTAGTTCAGTTCCTGGCGTGGGTCAAGCGGTTTCGACCCGATGGATTGAGTTCCCTAGTCCGCCAGCGGGGCCGTCTGGGAAGACTGCGCCTGCCGCCTGCGCCCCACCCTGGCGCCTGGCGCGGCTCACGCCAGACCGCACCCCGGTCTGAACCCTTCGGTGGCAAGCCGCCGGCCTGACCGGGCCGACAGGCCGTGCGCACCCCTCCGCCGCGCAGGCCCCGCCGCACGCGGCCCCCTCACCCCTTTGGAGCTTGGACATGCACAAACCCTCTGTGCCACGCTGCTGCGTGGCTGAATGGCGGGCCGGCCGCTTCGGCCTGGCCGCGCTGGCCCTGGCCGCCGGCCTGAGCCTGAGCGCGCCCGTCGCCGCCGCCGCACCCGAGACGGGCCTGGCCGCCGTCCCATCCGCGCAGTCGGCACAGAAGCGCGCCGAACAGGCCGAGGCCCGTGCCGCCGCCCAGCGCGACTTCCAAGCCTTCGTGCGCCGCAGTCTGGAGGCCCATGGCGGCACGCTGCCCGAAGGCTTCCCGCTGCAAGTCAACGACCTGCAGGAACTGCAGGGCGCCCAGCTGGGCACGGGCTTCGAGGTCCACACGGTCGAGCCGCAAGACCTGCTCGACCCGCGCGCCGAGCTCAGCCGCGTGGCCAGGCCCAGCGGCACCTGGCGCTTCGTCATTCAGCGCGAGGGTCGCGCACTCGGCCTGGCCACCGTGCAGAAGTTCAACGGCCGTTGGGACACCGTCGCCTTCGGCGCCGCCGGGCTGGCCCAGGACGTGGACGCGCTGATGCACGCGCATGGCAACGCCGAGCGCAGCAATCTGCGCTTCATCCGCGTGTTCCAGGCGCAATCCGACTTCCTGGAGGTGCGCGGCGAGCGCGACGGCCGCACCCGCTTCGCGCCCCTGGTGTCGGCCCGCCAGTCGCTGCTGCTGCAGCCTCAGCGCGCCGGCGTGCCGGCCGACGGCTTGAGCGAGCCGGCCGAATTCATCGACGCCCTGCGCACCGCCGTGCGCAAGAACCTCGACAGCTTCCGCTGAAGGAGCCCGCGCATGCAAAACCAACTGAACCGCGCGCTGCTGAGCGCCGCGCTGCTGCTGGCCGCCCCCATGGTCCAGGCGCAATGGCGCACGCTGAACATCCCGCTCACCACGCAGGAGCACAGCCAGTGGTGCTGGTCGGCCTCCAGCAAGGCCGTCATCAACTACTACCGCACCCCACCCAGCCAGTGCCAGATCGTCAACTGGGCCTACGGCATCAACTACGCCTGCGGCAACAGCACGTTCAACTGGAACAGCTACGCCAACCAGCCGAACTCGCTGTACGGCTCGAATGGCAGCGTGCAGAGCATCCTGAGCGCCTGGGGCGTGCCCAACTACGCCTACGGCTACGCCTCGACCTGGAACACCGTGGTCACGGACATCAACAACAACCGTCCCTTCGTGATCCGGGTGGGCTGGCGCACCGGTGGCGGCCACATCAAGGTGGGCCGGGGCTATGAGACCTACAACGGCACCAACTACGTCTACATCATGGACCCCTGGCCGGGCGAGGGGCAGGTCTACCAGACCTATAGCTACGCGGTGGCGAGCAGTGAGCACAACTGGACGCATACGTTGAGGGTGACGCGCTGAGGGCGCGCTTGCTGAGGCGTTGCTGGTCTGAGTGAGAGCCCGCCGGGATTTCGTCCCGGCAGCCGACCTACTTTCTTGCTCGTGCAAGAAAGTAGGCAAAGAACACGGCCCCGATGCGCAGCCCCGGCCTGTGGCCGGGGTCCCCTGCGCTGCTCGCTTGCCTGGGCCGGCCCAAAACTCACTGCGTTCGCTTCGCTCACTTCGTTCAGACAGTTGGGCCGAGCATGAATTGAACGCGCGCTGGCGCGCGCTGCCCATGCAAGCTGTGCTGCTCGGCAGCGCATAGGGGCAGCAGCCCGAACAGCCGAACAGCCGACAGCCGAGAAGCGGCGCGCTGGTTGCCGTCCGGGCTGTTCGGCTGTTGGCTGTTTGGAGTTGCCCCTATGCCAAGCCGAGGAGCACAGAAGGGCGGGCCCGCGCGCGCAGCGCGCTTCGTGAACAAACTTGGCCCAACTGTCTGAACGGAGCGAACGCAGTGAGCGAAGTGAGTTTTGGGCCTGGGCCCGCTCTTCGAGCACCACAGGGCACCCCCGGCGCAGCCGGGGGCGCAGGCATCGGGGCTTGACCTTTTGGTTCCTTTTGGGTCAAGCCAAAAGGAACTCGGCTGCCGGGACGAAACCCCGGCGGGCTCTCACGAACTGCGACGGGCGCCAAAAAGAAGCAACAAGAGGCACTTCTTTTCAAGTCAGCAGCCGCCCCAGCGCCACCCCCCACACCAACGCCCCGAACAGCAAGGTCAACAACACCGCCGCGCTGCCCAGGTCCTTGGCGCGGCCCAGCAGCGGGTGGTGTTCGATCGAGATGGCATCTGCCAGCGCTTCCAGCGCGGAGTTCAGCAGTTCGACCACCAGCAGGGCCACCAGCACGCCCCAGAGCGCCACCAACTCCCAGGCGCCGCGCGCCACGAAAGGCGCGGCGATGGCCAGCGGGGTGACGAGCAGCAGTTCCTGGCGGAAGGCAGCTTCATGGCGCACGGCGGCGCGCAGGCCCTGCAGCGAGTAGCCCAGTGCCTTGCTGATGCGCTGCAGGCCGTTCTTGCTCTTTTGCGGGGCGAGGGGGGCGTCGTCAGCCATGTCCGAGATCCAGTTCGACGATGAAGCCCGAATCGGTCTCGGGCAGTTGCAGGGTGCCGCCGTGGGCGCGGGCGATCAGGGCGGCCAGGCGCAGGCCCAAGCCGCGCGCGCCGGTTTCGGCGCTGGCGCTGGCCAGGGTGGCGGCCAGGGCGGTGCGTTCGCTGGCGGGCATGCCGGCGCCGTCGTCGCAGATGCGCAGACGTTGAGCGCCGGCGGGTTCGAGCCAGACGCTGCGCGCGCCGTGGCGCTGGGCGTTGTCGAACAGATTGAGCAGCGCGGCGGCCAGCAGTTCTGGGTCG
Source organism: Burkholderiaceae bacterium (assembly GCA_039808065.1). GTDB lineage: Bacteria > Pseudomonadota > Gammaproteobacteria > Burkholderiales > Burkholderiaceae_C > Inhella. Next base: position 17,035 of record JBDHSJ010000012.1, read on the forward strand.
GCCTGCAAGGGCAGGGCGGGGCCGGGGCGCAGTTCAACGCCGGGTGCGGGCAGCTGTTCGGCCAGGGCCTGGGCGTCCAGGGCCTGGCGTTGCAGGGGTGCCTCGCTGCGGAACAGGCGCAGCAGGGCCAGCACCAGGTGCTGCAACCGGGTGGTGGCGGCGCGCAGGCGCTGCAGCCGCGGCAGGGCCTCGGGCGGGGCCTCCTTCAGCGCCACCGCGAGCTGGGCATCCATGCCGGCCAGCGGCGTGCGCAGCAGGTGCGCGGCCTGGGGTGCGAAGGCGGCCTCGAACTCCAGGCGCTCGGCCAGGCGCTCGCCATAGGCCTGCAGGGCGGCGTGGATGGAGGCCAGCTCGCGGCGTTCGGGTTCGCCCAGCGCCTGTGAGAGCGCGCGCGGGCTGGCGCTGCGCGCCTGGTCGGCCCAGCCCTGCAGGCGCTCGGACAGGCGCGCCAGCGGCAGCAGTTCCTGGCGCAGGCGCCAGGCCAGCAGGGGCAGGCCCATCAGGCCCACGGCCAGGCTGGCCAGCACCACCATCCACACCACCTCCGTGCGCGCCTCGCGGCGCTCGGCGCGCGTTTGCGCCACCACCAGCCAGTGGTGGTCGTCCAGCGCCTGACCATAGACGCGCCAGCGCGGCAGCTTGCTGAAGCCGGCATGGGGAGCGGCCTCGGCCAGGCTTTTGTCCACCCCGCTGGAGCAGCGCAGCACGCGGCCGTTCTCGTCTTCCAGCAGCCAGGCAAAGCGCTCGCCCCCGCCCGCCGAGGCGGGCAGGGCCGGGCCGGCGTCGGGCAGCTCGCGCAGCAAGGGCGCCAGACCTTCGGCACTCGCGCGCAAGGTGTCGTCCATCAGCTCGTCCACCTCTTCGTGCACGGCCAAGGCCGCGGCGGCGGCCATGCCCAGGGCCCAGGCCAGCACGCCCAGGCCCAGGGTGCGGCGCAGGCGTTGGGCGATGCCAGGGAGTCGGGTCCGCTTCATGGGCTGGGCTCCTGCAGCGCGATGCGATAGCCCAGGCCGCGCTGTGTTTCGATGGCGCCGCGGCCCAGCTTGCGGCGCAGATTGGCCACATGCACCTCCAGGGCGTTGCTGCTGGCGGGCAGGGTGTCGAAGCCCAGGGCCAGGCGCTCCAGATCGCTCTTGCTGACCCAGCGGCCGCGGCGGCGCAGCAGGGCTTCGAGCAGGCTCCATTCGCGCGCCGTCAGCTCCACGCTGCCGCTGCCGGTGCGCGCCTGGCGCGCGTCCACGTCAATCTGCGCGCCGCCGGCCAGGGTGTTGCCGTGGCTGGGCAGCTGGCGGCGCAGGCAGGCGCGCAGACGGGCGGCCAGTTCCTCGGGGGCGAAGGGTTTGACGAGGTAGTCGTCGGCGCCGCCGTCCAAGCCTTCGATGCGGTCGGCCAGGGCCTCGCGCGCCGTCAGCATCAGGGCGGGGGTGCGCAGGCCCTGGGCGCGGCGCTCGCGCAGCCAGGCCAGGCCGGAGCCGTCGGGCAGCTGCCAGTCGAGCAGCCAGGCGTCATAGGGTTCGCCCTGCACGGCCGCGGCGGCCGCGGCTTGTAGCGTGAACCAGTCCACGACATGGCCCTCGGCGCGCAGGAAGTCGCGCAGGCCTTCACCCAGCACCCAGTCGTCTTCGAGGAGCAGCAATCGCATGGGCGTCAGCATAAGCAGCGCGCCGGCCCGTACGCCGGCTTCAGCTTCGCTTCAGGGCCACCGGCTGCAATGCCGGTCATGAACCTGGCCACCCTTGCCTTTCGCCGTGCCCGCGAGGAGCGTGCGGACTCCGCGCGCCCCGAGCTTTCGCCGCAGATCCTGCTGCTGCTGCTGGCGGCCTACTGGTCGCTCTGGGCCAACCGGCCGGTGCTGGGCATGCTGTACCAGCAGTCCGGTGCGCTCACGGTGCTGGCCGGGGCGCTGCTGCTGACGCTGATCCACTACCTGCTCGTCGCGCCTTTTTTGCTGGCGGCCTGGACACGCCTGCTGCTGGCGGTGCTGAGCGTGGTGGCAGTGCTGGGCAGCTACTTCACGCAGAGCCTGGGCACGGTGCTGGACCCCCCGATGCTGCGCAATCTACTGCACACCCATTGGGGCGAGGCGCGTGAGCTGCTCACCCCCGGTCTGCTCTGGCACGCGCTGATCGGCCTGGTGCCGCCCCTGCTGCTGCTGGCCCTGGTGCGCGTGCGCAGCCGCCCCTGGGGCTGGCGCGCCCTGCTGCTGCCGCTGGGCGCCTGGGTGCTGGCCCTGCTGGCCGCGCTGGCTCTGCTGCTGCCACTGTTCCAGCCGGTGTCCTCGCTGACGCGCAACAACAAGGCGCTGCGCTACCAGATCCTGCCGGCCGCGCCGCTGTGGTCCTTGCCGCGCAGCGTCTACCTGGACCTGCGCGAGAAGAACCAGGTGCGCGAACCCATCGGCCTGGACGCCAAGCCCGGCCCGAGCTGGGTCGATGCCCCCAAGCCGCGCGTGCTGGTGTGGGTGGTGGGCGAAACCGTGCGCGCCGCCAACTGGGGCCGCCAGACCCTGCCGGACGGCAGCGTGCGCGTCAGCACCCCCAAGACCCTGGCGGATGCCGAGCTGCTGCAGTTCCCGGTGATGCAGACCTGCGGCACCGACACCGAGAGCTCGCTGCCCTGCATGTTCGCGCCGGTGGGCCGGCGCGATTACGACGAAGGGCGCATCCGCCGCCAGCAGTCGCTGCTGCATGTGCTGCAGCGCGCCGGCGTGCAGCTGGATTGGCGCGATGCCCAGTCGGGTTGCAAGGGCGTCTGCCAGGACCTGCCCTTCCAGAAGCTGGATTGCGGCGAGCTGTGCGACCAGCAGCTCTTCGCCGGCCTCGAGGGCTATTTGCGGGAGGTCAAGGGCGGCACGCATTTGCTGGTGCTGCACATGCTCGGCAACCACGGGCCGGCCTATTTCCGCCGCCACGGGCCCGAGCACGCGGTGTTCCAGCCCGGCTGCGAGCGCGACGACTTCGGCCCCTGCACGCGTGAGCAGATCCGCAACAGCTACGACAACGCCCTGCACGCCAGCGACGCCCTGCTGGCCCAGGCCCTGCAGACCCTGCGCGCGCAATCGAACCGGCTGGACGTGGCCTTCCTGTTCACCCCCGACCACGGCGAGAGCCTGGGCGAGAAGGGCCTGTACCTGCACGGCATGCCCTATGCCATCGCCCCGCGCGAACAGACCGAGGTGCCGGCCCTGATGTGGCTGAGCGAAGGCTGGCGCGCCCAGCGTGGCTGGGGTGCCGATTGCCTGCGCCGCCTGCCCGCAACGGCACAGCCGCAGCACGACCACCTGTTCCACACCGTGCTGAACCTGCTCGACGTGCGCACCGGGCTGTATGACCCGGCCTGGGACCTGCTCAAGCCCTGCGCGTCATGAGGCTGCTGCTGCTCTTGCTCGGGCCCCTGCTGGGCTGGGAGTTCAGCGGCGGTGACCTGCCGCTCGCGCGCCTGCTGGCCGACGCCGGCGGTTTTCCGGCGCGCCACGCCTGGTGGGCCGAGCGTCTGCTGCACGACGGGCTGCGCGGGCTCATCGGCGCGCTGCTGGCCGCGCAGCTGCTGCTGTGGCTGTGGGCGCCGCGCTGGGCGCCGCCGCGGCGCGAGCTGGGCTATGGCCTGTTGGGTTCGGTGCTGGCCATGGGCCTGGTGAGCCTGCTCAAGTCCTTCAGCCACACCAGCTGCCCCTATGAGCTGTCGGAGTTCGGCGGCGTGGCGCCCTACGTGCCGCACTGGCTGCTGGCGGTGTGGGACGGCGGGCCAGGGCGCTGCTTCCCCTCCGGTCACGCAGCCGGGGCCTTTGGCCTGCTGGCCGCCGTGGTGCCCTGGTGGTCGCACCGCCCGGGGGTGGCACGCGGGCTGCTGGTGAGCGTGCTGCTGATCGGCGCGGCGGCCTCGGTGGCGCAGATGGCGCGCGGTGCGCATTACCTGAGCCACTGCCTGTGGGCGGCCTGGCTGTGCGCGCTGTGCGCCTGGTTGCTGGCGCGTTGGCTGGAAAAGAAAAGGGGCCGCGCAGCGGCGGCCCCGGCGTTGGCAGCGGCTGAGGTCAGCGCTTGACTTCGACCGGTGGCAACTGGGCCACCGGGGTGTTCTGGCCTTCCACCACCACGGGCTGCAGCTGCACCGTCTGCACGGGCGCGGGGGGAACGGCGGGTTCGTAGGTCAGCACCACAAAGACGCTGATGGCGGTGAGGGCCGCCATGGTGCCCAGGGTCAGGGCGTCGGAGATGCGCGGCAGGTTCATAGGGCCTCCTTGCGGGTCGTCACACGGAATGACGCCTGCATATTGCGCCTGCCGGCACCGAAAAGCCAGTGTGCCGAAGGGCCTGGTGTGACTTCCCTCAAACCGCCAGCGGCGCGGCGGGTGCGGGCAGGTACAGCGTGGCGCGCAGTCCCCCGTGGGCGCGGCGCTGCAGGCTCAGGCGGCCGCCGTGGGCCTCGGCAATCTCGCGCGCCAGCGCCAGGCCCAGCCCGGTGCCGCCGCGCTTGGTGGAATAGAAAGGCAGCAGGGCCTGGGCCAGCACGGCGTCGCTGGCACCGGGGCCACGGTCGGCCACGCTGAGCTGCCATTCTTGGCCCAGGCGGCGCACGCCAAAGCGCACGGCGGCGGCTGGGCCGCCGGCCTCATGGGCGTTCTTCAGCAGGTTCAAGAGCGCCTGCTCCAGCTGGGCGGCGTCGGCCCAACCGGGCTCAGGCGGCAGCTCGCCTTCCAACTGGAAGGGCTGCACGGCGGCCAGGCTGGCCACCAGGGCCTGCCAGTCCAGTGTGGCGGGCTGGGGCGCGGGCAGCTTGGCGAACTGGGCGTAGCCGCTCAGGAAGCCGTGCAGATGGCGGGCGCGCTCGCCGATGCGCTGGAACACGGCGGCCAGCTCGGGCTTCTCGGCGCGCTCGCTCAGCGTGGCACCGCTGTGCGCCAGCGAGGAGATCGGCGCCAGCGAGTTGTTCAGCTCGTGGCTGAGCACGCGCAGCACGCGCTTCCAGCTCTGCACCTCCTGGCGTGCCAGCTCCTGGTGCAGCGGGCGCAGCAGCAGCAGGCGGTGCGGCAGGCCGCGGAGATCGAGCGCGCGCTGCGACACCAGCCACTGCGTCTCGTCGGCCCCCTGCACCAGGCCTTCGCGGCCGCCGCGCAGCAGCTCGGCCAGCGCGGGCGGGGCCTGGGCCAGCAGGGCCTCCCAGCCCAGGCCCTGCACCCGGCGACCCTGGGCCAGCAGCGCCCGCGCGGCCAGGTTGTCCAGCGCCACGCGGCCCTGGGGGTCGATCAAGAGCAGCGCCAGCGGGGTGTGCTGCACCAGGGTGTCGAGCAGCAGTTCGCGCTGCGCCAGCTGCTGGCGCTGCTGCTGGATGGCGGCGGCCAGCAGCTGGTGCGAATGGGCCAGCTGGCGCAGCTCGGCCGGGAAGGCGGGTTCGGCCACGCGGGCATTGAAATCACCCTCGCGCCAGCTCAGCACCAGGCTGTCCAACGCTGCCAGCAACTGACGCAGGGGTTCGAGCAGATGGCTGAGCGCCCAGGCCATCGGCAGGGCGAGCAGCGCAGCGGCGGCCAAGCCGGCGGGCAGCGGCGCCAGCCAGCTCAAGAGCAGCTGCTGCAGGCCCAGCAGGGCCAGCGTGCCGAGCAGAGCCAGCAGGCCGAGCAGGCTTCCTAGGCGCAAAAGCGACCTCCCCGGTAGAAGTAGGTTGAACCTTCATGGGGCCACCGGGGACCCGGCTTTGCCGGGCCGCTGGTGGCGCCCCCATGGGGGGAGGCGGCGAAGCCGCTTCGGGGGGAGCTCATAGCCCGTGGTGCTGCATGCGGCGGTAAACAGCTTGGCGGGAAAGGCCGAACTGCGCGGCCACGCGACTGACATTACCGCCCGCCGCCTGCAGCGCCGCCTGCAGCGTGGCGCGGCTGGGCTCGTCCAGATTGCGCGGCTCGATGGGGGCCGGGCCCAGGGCCAGGTGCTCGGGCTGGATGGGTTGGCCCTGCGCCAGCAGCAGCGCGCGTTCGATGGCGTGGCGCAGCTCGCGCACATTGCCCGGCCAGGCGTGTTGGCGCAGGCGCTCGCGCGCGCCGCTGCTCAAGTTGCCGCGGCCGGCCAGAAACTGCTCGGCCAGGGGTTCGATGTCGTCCAGGCGCTCGGCCAGCGGCGCAATGCGCAGCTCGATGCCATTTAGCCGGTAGAACAAGTCTTCGCGGAACTGACCGGTGCGGATCAGGGCCGGCAGGTCGGCATTGGTGGCGCTGACCAGGCGCACATCGGCGCGCTGCAGCTTGGCCGAGCCCAGGCGCTGGAACTCGCCGGTCTCGAGCACACGCAGCAGCTTGGCCTGGCCCGACAGCGGCAGGTTGCCGATCTCGTCCAGGAACAAGGTGCCGCCGTGGGCGGATTCGACATGGCCGATGCGCGCGCGCTGCGCGCCGGTGTAGGCCCCGGCCTCGGCGCCGAACAGCTCGGCCTCGATCAGCTCGCCCGGCAGGGCACCGCAGTTGAGCGCCACCAGGGGCTTGCTGGCGCGGTTGGAGTTGGCGTGCAGCAGCTGGGCGATGCGCTCCTTGCCGCTGCCGTTCGGCCCGGTAACGAGCACCGGCAGGGCCGAGCGCGCCACCGGCGCGGCCAGCTCCAGCAGGGCCAGCATGGCGGGGGATTCGGCCACCAGGCCGTCGAGCTTCAGCTGCTGCTGCAGGCGTTCGCGGCGTTGGCGCTGCTGGCGCGCCTGCTCGCGCAGCCGGCCCTGGGCCTCGCCCAGCTCCAGCAGGTTCTGCACCGTGGCCAGCAGCTTGGCGTCGTCCCAGGGCTTGGCCAGGTAGTCGGCCGCGCCGGCCTTGACGAGTTCAACAGCGCGCTCCAGCCGCGTCCAGGCGGTCAGCAGGATGACGGGAAGGTCCGGCGCGCGGGCGCGGATCTGCGCGAACAGCTGCGCGCCCTCGTCGCCGCTGGTGGTGTCGGCGCTGAAATTCATGTCCTGGATCACCAGATCCGCCCGTGGCAGCAGCTGCAGGCCTTGCTGCGGCGTGGTGGCGGTCAGGGCGGCGATGTCGTGCAGCGAGAGCATCAGCTGCAGGGCTTCGCAGACGTCGGGGTTGTCGTCGATGACGAGGACGGTGGGCATCTGGTTAGGGTTTTGGTCTGTGGCCTAAGTTTCGAGGAGTGTCTGCGTGGCAGCCCTCGGGGGCTTCACCCCCGACCCCGACCCGCATTTCTTTGTCTTGCCAAAGAAAAGCGGGGCAAAGAAAGGCGCCAACCCCACACAGTCGCCCTAGGGGCAAACTGTGATGGCGGTGCTTGGGCTCACACTGACACGAGCCCTCATCTGACTCCGGCGGTCAGGACAACGAAGGCGCCCGGGGTACCGGTCGTCCCGGGCACCGCAAACCATCACCTCCAGCGCTCCGAAGAACAGACCCCCAACCAGCGTGATGGCGTGTTCAGTGCTCGTTGGGGCTCTGCTCATCGCAGAGGGCCCGCGATGGTTTGCAGCGGTCTAGTCGGCCGGTACTCCGGCCAACTTAGCGGGCTGGTTCTCGCAGCCCCAGGAGGGGTGTGGGAGCCCTGTGAGCCAGCCGTGCAATCGCGCGCCGCCTTAGGCGGCGTGCGTGCATTCAGCGCCTTTCTTTTCCCCCCTTTTCTTTGGCGCAGCAAAGAAAAGGGGGTCGGGTGCAGGGGTGAAGCCCCTGCGGGCTGCAACGAAGGGTTGCAGACTCACCCAGCCCGCATCGCCAACGCCGGCGCCACGCCCGATGCCCGCTGTGCCGGCGCCAGCACGGCCAGCTGACCCAGGCCCAGCAGGGCGGCGGCGGCCGGTAGCAGCATCCACAGCGGCAGCACCGGCAGGTCCTGCGTGCGCACCAGCCATTGGTTGATGCCGAGCGCCGCGGCCGACCCCAGCACCACGCCCACGCCGCAGAGCAGCAGGTTTTCCTGCTGGAAGTAGCGACGGATGTCGGCGCGCGTGGCGCCCAGGGCGCGGCGGATGCCGATCATGCGGCCGCGCTGCTCGACCCAGAAGCTGGCCAGGCCGACGATGCCCAGCGCGGTGATCAGCAGCAGCGCCACGCACACGCCCACCAGCAGGCCGACCATGGCGCGGTCTTGTGCATAGTGGCGCTCGCGCATCTCGGTCAGCAGGCGGGCATTGGTGAGCAGGCGGCTCGGTTCCACCTCTTTGAAGATCTGGCGCGCGGCCTGGACGACGGCCTCGGCCTGGCCGGGCTGCACGCGCACCAGGTAGCTGCCGCCGCGGAAGTTCTCGGCGATGGGCAGCATCACCGCGGCGCGGTCCTTGGTGTGGCGCGGGTTGGGCGGGCCGAGGTTCTCGACGATGCCGACAATTTGCGAGGGCTGGTTGCCGAACACATAGACGGAGCGGCCCAGCACGGTCAGCGGCGATTGGCCGGGTGCCAGCGCCTCCGCCAGCGCCTGGTTGACGATGACGACCGGCAGCTTGGGGTCGGCCTCGGCCGAGACCTTGGAGTCCAGCAGGACCTCTTCCTTGTTGAAGGCGCGTCCTGCCATCAGGCGCAGGCCCATGGTGGGCAGCAATTGCTCGTCGCCGTTGTACGAGAAGGCCTGCACGCGCTGGCCACGGTTGTCCGGCTCGGTGTTCACGCCGGTGACGTTGACGTTGTTGCCGTAGATCACCTGGTTGGGCAAGCTGGCGCCCTTGACGCCGGGCAGGGCGCGCAGGCGCCGCAGGTCTTCGGCGCTCAGGGCGTCAGGGTTGTCCAGCCGGCGCGTGCCGCGCACCTCCAGGTTCAGCAGCTCGGCCTCGGGCAGGCCGCTGTCGGCATTCAATTGGCCCAGGCGCTGGCCGATCACATGCACGGCGTTGCTGACGATGGCAAAGCTGAGCGCCACCTCCAGCACGATCAGGCCGGCGGCGATGCGGTGGCGGCGCAGGGTGGAGAGGATGGGAAGCAGATGGTTCATGGCGGGTCTCCTCACTGCACCTTGAGTTGGATGGCGGGGTTGAGCTGGGTGGCGCGCCAGGCCGGCAGCACCCCGGCCAGCAGGCTGGCCAGCAGCGAAAGCCCCAGGGTCACGGCCAACATGGTGCTGTCCAGCTGCGCCAGCGCGGCGTAGTCCGTCGGGCCCTGGCGCACCAGCCACAGGCCGGCCTGGGCCAGCAGCAGGCCCAGGCCCGCGCCGAGCAGGCCGATCAGCGCGGACTCGACCAGGAACTGCGCGAACACCGTGGCGCGGCGCGCACCCAGGGCACGGCGCACGCCGATCTCGCCACTGCGGCGCAGGGTCTTGGCCAGCTGCAGGCCCACCATGTTCACCAGGCAGACGAGCAGGAAGGCGAAGGCCAGACCGGTCTGCAGGCGCACGTCGGCCGGCAGTACCTCGCGGAAGACCATCACCTCGGGCACGTTGCGCAGGCGCACATTGGGTGCGCGCTGGAAGCGGCCGGCCTTCTGCTGCTCGGCGCTGTACTGAAGCAGGTAGTTGCGGTACTCCTGCGCCTGGGCGGGGCTGTCCAGCTCCACCCAGTACTGCAGCCATGCGCAAGGGGTGCCGCGCTCCAGCGGCGATTTGCCGCCGGTGTCACCCCAGCAGTTCATGTTGCCGGCGCGGCCCAGCTTCAGGCCGCGCGCGGTGCTGAAGGGCATGAAGACCATTTCCTCGCGGCCATAGGCGCCCAGGGTCAGGTCAAAGATGTAGGGGTCGACCTTCCAGGGCTTGAGCACGCCGACCACACGCAGCTCGTTGCCGCCCACCTGAATGGACTTGCCCACCGAGTTGGCACCGCCGAACAAGCGCTGGTTCAGTTCGTGCGAGATGACCGCCACGCGGGCTTCGTTCTGGTCGTCCTGCCGGCTCCAGGCCGCGCCCTGCGCCATGGGCGCATTGAACATGGCGAAGAAGTCGGCCGAGGTCTGGCGCATCGGCAGGATCTCGGGCGACAGGCGCTCGTCCGGGCCGCGCACGGCCATGAAGGCGCCGGTCATCACCGCCTGGCGCTTGGCCTTGGCGGCGGCCAGCAGGGCCTCGCCGTCGTCGCGCGTGAGCTGGAAGGTGGGCTCCTCGCCGGGCTTGTAGCCGATCAGGTTGCCGGCATCGATCTGCACCTCGTAGAGCTTGTCGCCCTTGCCCGGAATGGGGTCGGCGGTGAGCACGTGGTAGACGGTCAGCGTGGTCATGCAGATGCCCACGCCCAGGCCCAGGGCGCCCACCATCAGGGCGCTGAGCACCGGCGAGCGGCGCAGCGAGCGCCAGGCGTTCTTCAAATGTTCAAGCCACATCTCAGGCTCCCTTCAGGGCATGGTTGAGTTGGGTGAGGGCGGCGTCGTCTAGACGACCGGCCGCGTGCAGGGCTTCCAGCCATGCCAGCCAGGCTTCCAGCTGTGCCTGCAGACCCTGGGCGCGCAACTGGCCCAGGTTCTGGATGGCGAGCAGCACGTCGGTGGTGCTGCGGCTGCCCAGTTCCTGGCCATGACGCATGGCCTTGAGCGCGGCGGCGGCGGATTGCTCGCCGGCCGTGGCGGCTTCGGCCTGGGCGCGCGCGGCCTGCAGGCGCAAGCGCTGGCTTTCCAGCACGCGGCGCTGCTCGCGCTGTTCGGCTTCCAGCGCCGCCTCGGCCGCCTTCAGGCGCTCGGCGGCGGCGTCGCGGCGGGCGCTGCGAGCGCCGCCGTCCAGCAGGGGCAGGCTCAACTCCACGCGGGCGCTCTGGTCCCAGCGGCCGGTATCGATTCGGCTCGTCTCGGCGCGGAGGCTCAGCGTCGGCAGCGGCGCGGCGCGCTCGGCGCTGAGGGCCTGCTCGCGCGCCTGGCGTTGCAGTTCCAGCGCGCGCAGGCTGGGCGCGTCGCCGGCTTCGGTGTCCGCTTCCAGCGCAGGCGGCAGCTGGCGCGCGGGCAAGGGCTGCAGGGCGCTCCACTCGCGCAGGCCGGCATGTGCCAGAACGCTGGCGCGGGCCTGGCCCAGGCGGGCCTGGGCGCCCTGGGCGTTGATCTGCGCCAGGCGGTGGAAGGCGCGGCTTTGCTCGGCGTCTACGGCGGCGCTCAGGCCCTCACGCAGGCGCACGCCCATGCGCTCGGCTTCCTGGCCGTAGGCCTGCTCCAGCTCGGTCTGGATCTGCGCCAGGGTCTCGGCTGCCAGGGCTTGCAGGTAGAGGCTGGCGGATTGCAGGCGCAGGTCCTGCTCACTGGCCACCAGGCCTTGTTCCTCGGCGGCCAGCTGGCTGGCCTGGGCGGTGGTGCTGCGCCAGGCCTGCAGGTCCAGCAGGCTCTGGTTGAGCGTGACGCGGCTGCTGCGCTGCGTGGCTTCACCGCGCGCGCGCTGCGGGCCCCAGGCGGCATCGGCCTGCGGCAGCAGTTGGGCGCGGGCCTGGCGCCAGGCGGCTTGCTGCTCGCCCACCCGGGCTTGGCTCTGACGCAGGCTGGGAGCCTGGGCGCGGGCGCGCTCGTGCAGCTCCAGCAGGTCCAGCGCGTGGCCAGTGACCGGCATTGCGCCCAGTAGCAGAACGAGCGCACCAGCCGCAGCATGCCGCAGCCCGATCCAGTGGACGCCGCGGAACCGGCTTTGCCGGGCCGCTGGCGTCGCCCCCCTGGGGGGGAGGCGGCGTAGCCGCTTCGGGGGGGTGTGGTTCATGCCACGGCGGCCAACGAGAGGTGATGGCCGTCGATGACGCGGCCGTCGATCACCTGCACATGGCGGGGCGCACGCGCGGCCAGCTGCGGGTCGTGGGTCACCATCACGAGCGTCGCACCGTCGCGGTGCAGCTCTTCCAGCAGCTCCATCACGGCGCGGGCCATCTGGCTGTCCAGGTTGCCGGTGGGTTCGTCGGCCAGCAGGATCTTGGGGCTGCCGGCCAGGGCGCGGGCAATGGCCACGCGCTGTTGCTGGCCGCCGCTGAGCTGGCTCGGCAGGTGGGCGGCGCGGCCGGCCAGGCCCACGCGCTCCAGCGCTTCCATCGCCCGGCGGCGGCGCTCGGCGGCTTTGAAGCCGCGGTAGTGCAGCGGCACCTCGATGTTCTCCAGCACGCTCAGGTCCGGAATGAGGTTGAAGGCCTGGAAGATGAAGCCGATCTTTTCGTTGCGCAGGCGCGAGCGCTCGGCGTCGCTCAGGCGGCTGACGTCCTGGCTGTCCAGCTCGAACAGGCCGCCGGTGGGCGACTCCAGCAGGCCGGCGATGGTCAAAAAGGTGGTCTTGCCCGAACCCGAGGGGCCGGTGACGGCGACGAACTCGCCTGTTTTCACTTCCAGGTGGAAGTCGTTCAGCGCCTGGGTCTCGACCAGCTCGGTGCGGTAGACCTTGTGCAGGCCCTTCATCTTCAGCATTGCGTGCTCCTTAATTGATTTGAACGAGGGGGGCGTCGGCGACGCCATCCAGACCACTGATCACCACCTGCTCACCGGCCTGCAGGCCGGCGATCACTTCCACCCGCTCCAGGGACTGCGCACCCAGGCGCACCTCGCGGCGCTCGGCGCGGCCGTCCTTGAGCACATACACGTAGCGGCCGCCGCTTTGCTCCACAAAGCTGCCGCGCGGCAGGCTCAGCACCTGGCTCTTGCGCTCCAGCAGCAGGCGCGACGACAGGCGCTGGTTCTGGCGCAGCTCGGGCGGCTGCTGGCCCACGAAGCGCAGGCGCGCTGCCACTTCGCCGTTCACCACTTCGGGCGAGATCGAGATCAACTTGACGGCCACCGGTTGACCGGCCACGCGCACCTCGCCGGGCAGGCCCAGGCTGAGCTCGCGCGCCAGACCCTCGGGCACTTGCACCTGCACGTCCAGCTGGCTCAGGTCCACCAGGGTCAGGAGCTTGGCGTCGCGGGCCACGGAGCTGCCGTTGTCCACCAGCAGCGAGCCCACCGCGCCGCCATGCGGGGCGCGCAGTTCCAGCGCAGCCAGCTGGCGCTCCAGGTCGGCGGCCTGCGACTGCGCCCGCGCGGCCGCCGCCTGCTTGGCCTCCAGCTCGTATTGCAAGGCCTGGCTCTTGAGCGTGCGGGCGCTCTCGGCCTGTTGCAGGTTGATGCGTGCCTTCTCCAGCGCGTCCTGCGCCTGCTCCCATTGCAGGCGGGCGCTGGCGCCGGCTTCAAAGGCGGCGCGCTGGCGCTTCTCGGTCGACTGCGCGGCTTGAAGTTCGATGCGCGCGGTGTCCACCGCGGCCTGGGCGCGCCCGCGCTCGCTCTCGGCCTCGGCCTGGGCGCGGCGCGCTTCGGCGCTGGCAGCCGCGGCGGCGGCGCGTTCCTGCTGCACGCGCGCCTGCAGATCGGGCGAGGCGATGCGCGCCAGCAACTGCCCGGCTTCCACCGTGTCGCCGGCCTGCACCTGCCATTGCAGGGTGCCGGCCTGCGGGGCGAACAGGGTGGGGCTGTTGGCGGCCACCACCTTGCCTTCGGCGGCGACATCGCGCTGCACATCGGCGCGCTGCACCGGGGCGACGCTGAGGCGACTGAGCTGGAACTGCGGCACGCGCTGGCTTTGCAGCTGGCGCGCGCCCAGGCTGCCGAGCGTGCCCAACAGGGCCAGCGCGGCCAGCGCGATCAGCGGCTTGCGCCAGCGGCGCCAGGGGGAGGGGGGCAGGGGGCGGTCCTGCGCGGCGGTGGAGCGAATGGGGGTGTCCATACCTGGATAGCGCAAGGGCCGTGCCAACACGCCGGCGCTGCGTCTTCATAGGAGAGTCCGGCGTCAGATGGCGCTGCGGACGGTGTCCGCGGACAGTGTCCGGACGCCCGCCGAGCGCCCGCCTGCCGCCCACCAGCTGCCCACCGAATGGGCCCCCGGCGTGACGAGGCGCACGCCGCACGCTGCGGCGGCACTTCCCAGCCCCGCGCCAGGCGGCATAAGCTGAACGTCAACCCACCCGCAAACCCGGCGAAAGCCGGCGACGCAAAGCTTCCGGCCTACCGCCTGCTGCCCGCAGGCCAGGGCAGCGGGGCCGCCAGCCTGATCCCCACGGGCTGGCCTCGATCCGAGGCACTCATGCGCAAGACCCCGATCTGTTTGGCCACCGGCGCCCTGGCCGCCCTGCTGATGCATCCGCTCATAGCCCTGGCGGCGCCAGCCCTGCTGGAACCCGAGCCCGCTGCCGAGGCGCTGGCGCACGCCCAGCGCTGGGACGGGGGGAGCGACCGTCTGATCGTCAAGTACCGCAGCAACCAGGCCCGCGATGGGGTACGGGCCTTCCTGGCCCGCCAGGTGGCAGCCAACCGCCAGGGCGTGAACCTGGAGGCCCTGCGTCAAACAGCGTCGGGTGCCCAGGTGTATCGCCTGCCCCGCAGCCTGGCGCGGCACGAGTTGATGGCTATGGCGCAGTCCTTGCGCGACGGCGATCCGGACATCGAGTACGTCGAACCTGACCTGCGCATGCACGCAGCGTTCGTGCCGAACGATCCGCAACTGACCCAGCAATGGCATCTGCAGCACGCCACCGGGGGCATCCGCGCTCCGGCGGCCTGGGACAAGGCGCGCGGCGCCGGTGTCACCATTGCCGTCATCGATACCGGCGTGCGGACGCATGCCGATCTCAAGGCCCAGCTGCTGCCGGGCTACGACTTCATCACCGACAGCCGGATCGCAGGCGACGGCAACGGCCGCGACGCCGATGCGCTGGACGTGGGCGACTTCACCACCGCCAACGAATGTGGCCCGGGCAAGGCGGCCGAATCCAGCAGCTGGCATGGCACCCATGTGGCGGGCATCGCGGCGGCCAGTGGCCACAACGCGCTGGGCGTGAGTGGTGTGGCGATGGCGGCCAAGATCCTGCCGGTGCGCGTGCTGGGCCGCTGCGGCGGCTACAGCTCCGACATTGCCGACGCGATCGTCTGGGCCGCCGGCGGCAGCGTGGCGGGTGTGCCCGCCAACCCCAACCCGGCCCGCGTGCTGAACCTCTCGCTGGGCGGGCCGGGCAGTTGCGGCATCACCACCCAGAACGCCATCAATGCCGCGCGCGCCAAGGGGGCGCTGGTGGTGGTGGCGGCCGGCAACGAGCGCGCGGATGCCGCGCAGTTCAGCCCGGCCAACTGCAGCGGCGTGGTGGTGGTGGCGGCTACCAACCAGGCCGGCGCCAAGGCGTCGTACTCCAACGGCGGCACGGTGGTCAGTCTGGCCGCGCCGGGGGGCGACACGGGCGCCGCCATCCTTTCCACCTACAACAGTGGCAAGACCACCGCGGCCGTCGACAGCTACGCCGGCCTGGTGGGCACTTCCATGGCCACACCGGTGGTCAGCGGGGTCGCCGCGCTGATGCTGTCTGCCAACAGCAAGCTCACCCCCGATCAACTCACCCAGCTGCTGCGCAGGAGCGCGCGCAGCTTCCCCGGCAGTTGCAGTGGCTGTGGCGCAGGCCTGGTGGATGCGGAGGCGGCGGTGAATGCCGCGCTGGGCGCCCCCCCACCCAGCCCGAGCCCCGCACCCACCCCGGCGCCCGCACCCGCACCCACTCCCACCCCGGCACCCGCACCCAGCCCGGGCAGCGCTGTGGCCGAGCGCGAGCCCAACAACACCCTGGCCCAGGCGCAGGTGCTCGGCAGCGGTTCCGTGGTGGTGAGTGGCAGCACCGCCAGCACGAGTGACCAGGACCACTACCGCGTCACCGTGGGGGCCAAGCGCAGCCTGACCGCCACGCTCAGTGGCGCCAGTTCCGCCGGCTTCGGTCTGGCCGCGTTGGCAACCAGCGGCCAGGTGCTGGCCAGCTTGTCGGCTGCACCGGGCCAGAAGCTCCAGCTCACGCTGAGCAACCCCGGCGCCAGCCCTGCCGATCTGGTGCTGCGCGTGGTGCGCAGCAGCGGCGCCGCCGGCCCCTACACCCTGGTGCTCAGCCAGTAGCCCGGCGGGGCCGGCTGCGTCCGGCGCCCTTCAGCCGCGCCGGGGCAGGTGCTTGGCGAACCAGGCCACCTGCGGCGCCTGAAACTCCGCCTGCCGGGCCGCGTCGAAGGGCGCGTAATGCCCGCCCGGCAGCTCCACCCATTGCTTGGGCTGTCCGGCCTTGGCGAAGGCCTGCAGCTGCAGGCCGACCGGGGTGATGTCGTCATCCTTGGCGACCACCATCAGCAGCGGTGTGGGGGCGATGCGGGCAATGGCGGCGGCCGGCTCGTACTGAGCAAAAGCCTCGGTGGTTTCCAGCGTCACGCGGTTCACCCAGCGCGGTGCGCGCAGGGCCGCCTGCTCGTACCAGGCACGGGCTTCGGGTTGGCGGAACACGCCCGTGCCGTCGGCGCCGCTGACGATGGGCAGCATGTCGATCTCGCCGGTCGTCATGCGCATCGCACGGGCCTGCGCGTGCACGGCGCTGAGCTGCTCCAGCTCCTTGGGCGCGAGGTCGGCATAGAAGGCCTCCCAGGCATGGGTCATCGGGGTCTGCGCCACCACGCATTGCACGCGGCGGTCAAAGGCGGCGAGCTGCAGCACATGGCCACCGCTGTAGCCGGTGCCCCAGGCGCCCAGCCGGCGAGCGTCCACCTCGGGCTGCAGGCCCAGCCAGGTCAAGGCGTTGCGGTAGTCGGTGATCTGATCCCACCACAGCAGGGACTGACGCGGCTCGCCATCGCTGGCGCCGGTGCAGCGGTAATCGAACAACAGCACGGCCAGGCCGGCGGCGGCAAAAGCGCTGGCCACCGCGTCCAACTGCATCTCCTTCATGGCGCCGTAATCGGGCGCCATGGCGATGGCAGGGCGGCGTTCGCCGCGGTGGTGGTCGGCCGGCAGGTAGTACCAGCCGGCGCAGTGCACACCCTGGCTTTGGAAGCGCACGTCGCGGCGCTGCACGCCTTGCGCTGACGCGCCTGCACCCAGAAGGCTGCCGCCCAGCAGAAAGCCCAGTTCGCGTCTGCGCATCGCCACTCCCCCACCTTCTTGTTTGGTGGCGGGCAGGCTAACGCAGGCCTGCTCAGCTCAGCAAGGTCTGCAGGCTGCGCTGCACCACCTGGGTCAGGGCGTCCAGGGCCTGCAGCAGGCGTTCGCTGCGTTCGCACAGGTCACGCAGCGCCGGGCCGCCGCCGTGGCCTTGCCGCAGGCCGCGCAGCAGGCGATCCCATTCGCGGTCCACGGCGTCGAAGGCGGCTTGCAGGCCGGGGCTGTGCAGCGGGGCGTTGCGCAGGGTCTGTAGGGCGCGCAGAAACTCATCCAGCCCCAGCGCCAGACGCTGCGGGTCATGGGCGGGGTCCAGCTGCGCCAGCAGCGCTTCCTTGACCAGGCGCTGGCTGAGCAGGCGCTGGCGGGTGCACAGCACCAGCAGGCGGGGCGGGCGCTCCTGGCCCGCCTCGGTGATGGCGGCCACCAGGGTCTCGCTGGCGTCCAGCAACTGCTGCGCGGCGGCATCCTGGCTGCTCAAGCGGGCCGCACTGGGCGCGTTCGCCAGCGTCTGCTGCAGCACGGCCCAGGCCTGCTGCACCGGACCGAGCGCCTCGCGCAGCGGGCCATGCAGCAGCTCGTGCAAACGCATCAGGTTGGCCTCGATGCGCGCCGCCGATTCGGCCTGCAACTGTGCGGCCGCGGCGGGCTCCAGGCCGAGCAAGGCCTGCGCCTGCAGGCGCAGCAGGCGCTGGCTGAGCATGCGCTGGGCGCCGGCACGCTCCAGCGCCTCGGCGCGTTCATGCTGCTGTACGAGGTGGCGGGCCAGTTCACTGAGCTTGGTCTGGGCCTGCATCGCGGCGTCGCGCAGCAGCTTGTAGGCCTGCGCTTCCTCCAGCTGCTGGCACTGCATCAGCACGCCCTTGGCGCGCTCGGTCCAGCGGCGCTCGTCCAGCTGCTGGCGGGCGGCCTGCAGCTCGGCCCATTCCTGGGCGCTGCACAGCACCCAATCGGTGCCTGCGCCGGCCTCGCTTGGCGCCAACACGGTGCAGCCGGCGGCCTGCAGGCCCTGTTGCAGGGCGGCGGGGGCATCGGGAGGCAGGGCGACCCGAAGGGGGTGAAGGGCAATGACAGGACTCATGCCCTAAAGAGTGCAAGAAGCGGACCGGCATGGCCGCGGCGCCGCCTGGCATGGAGCTTGCGGTCCGCCAGGGCGTCCAACCCCCGTGATTCCAAGATGAGCCCGACCAAAGACTTCCTGCGTGCCGGCCACTGGCCCACGCTGCTGGCCTCCTTCCTCTACTTCGACTTCTGCTTCGCCATCTGGGTGCTGAACGGCGCGATGGCGCCCTTCATCAGCGAGAGCTATGCGCTGACGCCGGCCCAGAAGGGCTTCATGATTTCCGTGCCCATCCTGGCCGGGGCGCTGATGCGCTTTCCGCTCGGCGTGCTGGCGCAGTACATCGGGCGCAAGAACGCGGCCCTGGTGGAGATGGGCCTGATCGTGGCCGCGCTGTCCTTCGGCTATGTGTTCGTCAGCAGCTATGACGACGTGCTGGCCATGGGCGTGCTGCTGGGCATTGCCGGGGCGAGCTTTGGCGTCGCGCTGTCGCTCGGCTCGGGCTGGTACCCGGCGCGCTACAAGGGCCTGGCCATGGGCATTGCCGGCGCGGGCAATTCGGGCACGGTGCTGGCGGTGCTGTTCGCGCCGCCGCTGGCCGCTCAGTTCGGCTGGCAGGCGGTCTACGGCCTGGCGGCCTTCACCATGCTGCTGCCCATGGCCGTGATGGCCCTGGCCGCCAAAGAGCCGCCGGACATCGAGAAGCAGACCCTGCGCGAGCACACCGCCTGCCTGTTCGAGAAAGACGGCTGGGCCTTCAGCCTGATCTACGTCGTCACCTTCGGCGGCTTCATCGGCCTGGCCAGCTTTCTGCCCACCTACTTTTATGACCAGTTCAAGGTCAGCAAGATCGAGGCCGGCCAGCTGACCATGCTGGCCACCCTGATGGGCTCGGCCGTGCGCGTGGTGGGCGGGGCGCTGAGCGACCGCATCGGCGGCGTCAACACGCTCACCGGGGTGCTGGCCATCGCGGCCATCAGCCTGCTGCTGTGCGGCCTGGCCGGGGGCTCGCTGGTGCTTACCACCCTGCTCTTCATGCTCTGCTTCGCGGCCTTCGGGGCGGGCAACGGCGCGCTCTTTCAGCTGGTGCCGCTGCGCTGGCCGCTGACCACGGCGGTGGCGGGTTCGATGATTGGCGAGATCGGTGCCCTGGGCGGCGGCTTCATCCCCAACGCCATGGGCCAGAGCCTGCAGCACAGCGGCAGCTACCTGTGGGGCTTTGTGGCCATCGCGCTGCTGGCCCTGGCCATGCTGTTCATGCTGCGCGTGGTGCAGATCCGCTGGACGCGCACCTGGGCGGAGAAAGGCGGCCGCGCGCGCGCCAGCGCGCCTCCTCCAGCGGAGCCTGTGCACTTCGCGCAGGCCAAGTGAGCGAGCCGGGCGCTGGCAAGGCGGCCTGGCCACGTGACGGGCTTGAAGCAGGATCAGCCCGTCAGCCGGTGGGAGCGCGCCGCGGCGCGTCGCCAGCGGCGCAACAGCATGCTCAGCAGCGCGGCGCTGAACTGCGCCTGGCCCCAGCTGGGGGCCGGTGACGGATCGGACGGGGGCAGGGGGGCGGGGGGGCGGTTGCGCATGGCGCCAGCTTCGCGGCACCCCGCGGGGCCTGGATGAGGAGCGTGAAGTGGGCGTGAAGTGTCTGCGCCTCATCCCTTGGGCAGCCCCAGCAGCCACACCA
Source organism: Burkholderiaceae bacterium (assembly GCA_039808065.1). Classification (GTDB taxonomy): domain Bacteria; phylum Pseudomonadota; class Gammaproteobacteria; order Burkholderiales; family Burkholderiaceae_C; genus Inhella. The sequence goes on from JBDHSJ010000012.1 coordinate 36,521, forward strand.
CCAGCAGCCCATTGAAGAGCAGGGACACCGCCAGCCCGAGCTGCCACAGCAGCAGCGGGTTGCGCGCCGCCAGCGGCGTGGCGCGCGGCGCGGGCAGGCTGCGGGCCGCGCCGCGTTCCAGCGCGAGCAGGAATTCGTCGGCGGTCTCGAAGCGTTCCTTGGGGTCCTGGGCGATGGCCTTGAGCACCAGATGGTCCAGCCAGATCGGCAGGTCGGGCCGCAGGCGCCGCAGCGGCTGCGG
>JBDHSJ010000013.1:0-36205 GCA_039808065.1 Burkholderiaceae bacterium
CGCCAGGGAGGCATTGCATGAACACCGCCGACTTGACTCCCAGCGCCGCCGTCTCAGCCCCGGCCACCGCCACGCCGCGGCCGCTGCGCGAAGCCACCACCGAAGCCCCCTGGGTTCGCCGCACGCTGATCGGCCTGGCCCTGGGCTTCATGACCCTGTTCCTGTTCGTGCCCCTGGCCACGGTCTTCTTCGAGGCCTTCAAGAAGGGCTGGGATGTGTATTTGGCCGCGCTGGTGGACCCGGACGCGCTCTCGGCCATCCAGCTGACCCTGCTGGCCGCCGCCATCAGCGTGCCGCTGAACCTGGTGTTCGGCATCGCCGCGGCTTGGTCGATCGCCAAGTTCGAGTTCCGCGGCAAGAACCTGCTGCTGACCCTGATCGACCTGCCCTTCTCCGTCAGCCCGGTGATCGCCGGCCTGATCTATGTGCTGGTGTTCGGCCTGCAGGGCTGGTTGGGCGAGTGGCTGCGCGACCACGATTTGAAGATCATCTTTGCGCTGCCGGGCATCGTGCTGGCCACGGTGTTCGTGACCTTCCCCTTCGTGGCCCGCGAGCTGATCCCGCTGATGCAGGCGCAGGGCATCGAGCAGGAAGAAGCCGCCCGCGTGCTGGGCGCCAACGGCTGGCAGATCTTCCGCCGCGTCACCCTGCCGAATGTGAAGTGGGCGCTGCTGTACGGCGTGATCCTGTGCAACGCGCGGGCCATGGGCGAGTTCGGCGCGGTGTCGGTGGTCAGCGGCCATGTGCGCGGCCAGACCAACACCATGCCCCTGCACATCGAGATTGTTTACAACGAGTACCAGTTCGCGGCGGCCTTTGCCGTGGCCTCGCTGCTGGCCGGTCTGGCCCTGGTCACCCTGGTGCTGAAGTACCTGGTGGAACAGCGCGTGAAGAAGGAATTGAGGTCCGCCCATGAGCATTGAAGTCCGCAACCTGCAAAAAGCCTTCGGCAAGACCGTCGTCTGCGACCAGCTGAACCTCGACATCCCTTCGGGCGAGCTGGTGGCCCTGCTGGGGCCTTCGGGCTCGGGCAAGACGACGTTGTTGCGCATCCTGGCCGGGCTGGAGGTGCCGGACGCCGGCACGGTGCACTTCAACGGCGAAGACACCACGGGCACCGATGTGCGCGAGCGCAATGTGGGCTTCGTGTTCCAGCATTACGCGCTGTTCAACCACATGACGATCTTCGAGAACGTCGCGTTCGGTCTGCGCGTCAAACCCAAGGGTGAGCGGCCCCCGGAGGCCGAGATCAAGTCCAAGGTCCTGCAACTGCTGAAGCTGGTGCAGCTGGACTGGCTGGCAGACCGCTACCCGCACCAGCTCAGCGGCGGGCAGCGCCAGCGCATTGCCCTGGCGCGCGCGCTGGCGGTGGAGCCCAAGGTGCTGCTGCTGGACGAGCCCTTCGGCGCGCTGGACGCCAAGGTGCGCAAGGAGCTGCGCCGCTGGCTGCGCCGCCTGCACGACGAGGTGCATGTGACCTCGGTTTTTGTCACCCACGACCAGGAGGAGGCCATGGAAGTGGCCGACCGCATCGTGGTGATGAACGAGGGCCGCATCGAGCAGGTGGGCACGCCGGATGAGGTGTACGACCACCCGGCCTCGCCCTTCGTGCTGCAGTTCCTGGGCGATGTGAACCTGTTCCACGGCCGCAGCGTGCATGCGCCAGGCGGCGTGGCCGGGCCCAGCGATGTGGTGTACGTGCGCCCGCATGAGCTGGAGATCCTGGCCGAGCCAGCTGAAGGGGCCTGGCCGGCCACGCTGTCGCAAACGCTGACCGTGGGCGCGCAGACGCGCATCGAGTTCCAGCGCGATGGGGAGGGTGGCTATCTGGACGTGGAGCTGCCGCGCGCCGAGTTCAGCGCCCTGCGCGAGCGCCTGGCGCTGGCGCGTGGCAGCAAGGTGTGGCTGCGGGCGCGGCGCATCACCCGATTCGAGGGGCGCGCCGGCTGAGCCACCAGCCCGCCGGCGCGGCGGCGGCAAGATGCGTCCGCCATGAACATCCTGCTGCGCGCCCTGACCCTGTGCTTGCTGTTGCTGCTGGGTACCGGCGCCCAGGCAGCTGATCCGGCATCCTCGCCGCCCGCCGACCCGATCCGCCGCGAGCTGATCGACCAGCTGGAGCGCGACGGGTTTCTGAACCCTGCTCAGGCCCAGGAGGCCCGGCAGAAGTACCTCGGTCCGGCGGCCCGCCAGGCACTCGCCAGCGCCGAGCCCGGTTTCGTGCAGCGCTTCGTCACCCTGGCGAATTTCTTCAAGCTGCTGGCCGTCATCCTGCTGCTGATCTGGGCGCGCGGCATGCTGGTGCGCTTCGCGGCCGGGCTCTGGCATCTGGTGGCCCTGCTACCCAAGGAGCTTTACCAGGCCAGCTTCCTGCTGCTGGGCCTGTGCCTGACGATCCGGCCCGATTGGATCTGGGCCAGTCAGGCCTTCTACCTGGCCTTGTTCGGCGCCTTTGCCAACCTGATGGTGATTGGGTGGGTGATCGAGAGCCATGCCACTCTGCGCGAAACCCTGCAGCGCTGGTTCGGCACCGGCCTGCTGGCCACCGCGCTGGCCTCCACCCTGGCCCTGCTGTACTTCGGTGCGCTGGCGCTGACCTATCAATCGCAGGTGTTCGGCTTTTTTGCGGTGGTCAGCCTGTCATCGATGCTGAGCTTCGGCATGAGCTACAGCCCGGGCGTGCTGACCCTGCATGTGCGCGACAAGGCCCTGGCCTCGGTGGTGTTCGGGCATCTGCTCGTGCTGCTGGCCTATAGCGTGGCCCAGCTGAGCGGCCACTGGCCTGCGCCAGCCCGCGTGTTCGAGACCGGCCTGCAGTACTACGCCACCATCGCCATGGGCACCGGCTTCCTGATCGGCGCCTCACCGTTTCGCTTCATGCCCCGCCGCGCCACCTACCTCACCCTGTTCGTGGTGGTCCTGGTGGCGGCACTGGCCGCCTACCACCTGGCTGACTTCAAGGTCATCGGCAGCGTGCTCTCGGTCTTCGGGGTGCTGCTGGCGCTGGAGTGGCTGGGGCATCTGTGCTGGCGCAGCGGCTTCCTGCGCGGCAGCTTCATCATGGGCATCACGCTGTTCGCCGCCTCGCTGGCGGCCGAGCGTTTTGCCGGCTTTCTGGTGTGGAGCTGAGACTCAAGCCAAGGCGTCTTCACCCGGCTTGGCCGCCAGGGCAGCGGCCACCACCTCGCGCGTGAGGGTGGGCGCAAAGGTCTGGATGAACGCCAGCACGAAGCCACGCAGCACGGCACCGCGCTTGATGGCCACGCGCGTGGTGTTCAACGCAAACAGATGGCGCGCATCCAGCGCCACCAGGTGGTCGTCGCGGGCTTCGTCAAAGGCCACTGAAGCGACGATGCCCACACCGATGCCCAGATCCACATAGGTCTTGATGACGTCGGCATCCATGGCCGAGAGCACCACGTCCACGTCCAGGCCGGCGCGCTCGAAGGCTTCATCGATGTGGCGGCGGCCGGTGTAGCCGGGTTCGTAGGTCACCAGTGGGAACTGCGCCAGCTGCTCCAGCGTCAGCGGCTGCTGCAGTTCGGCCAGCTCATGCCCGCGCGGCACCACGACGACGTGGCTCCAGCGGTAGCAAGGCAGGGTCACGAGTTCGGGGTAATCGGCCAGCGCCTCGGTGGCGATGCCGAGATCGGCCGCGCCGCTCAGCACTTGTTCGGCAATCTGGCGCGGGGAGCCCTGCTGCAGATGCAGGGAGACGCGCGGGTGGTTGTCGCGGAAATCGCGCACCGCCGTGGGCAAGGCATAACGCGCCTGCGTGTGGGTGGCGGCCACGGTGAGCATGCCGCTGTCCGACTGCAAGAAGTCCGCCGCCACGCGGCGCAGGTTCTCGGCCTCCTGAAGCAGGCGCTCGATGATGGGCAGGGCCAGCTCGCCGGTGGGCGTCAGGCCCAGGAAACGCCGCCCTGCACGCACAAACAGCTCGGCACCCAGTTCATCTTCCAGTTCCTTGATCTGGCGGCTGACCCCGGGTTGCGAGGTATGCAGGGCGTCGGCCACCTGGGTCAGGTTGAAGCCCTGACGCACCGTCTCGCGGACGGAGCGCAATTGTTGGAAGTTCATGGCGGCCACGGGGTTCGTTGGGCTGCGCAGTGTGCGCAGCCACTCTGATTCAGCCAACGAAGTTTCCCGGGTTTGCTGATGCGCCGCGCGAATCAGGCGCACGAAGCAGGCGCACGAATCAGTCGCTGAAAACAAAAACGCGACCGCTGGAAGACCAGGGGTCGCGTGATGTATTGGTGGGCGGTGCAGGGTTCGAACCTGCGACCCCTGCCGTGTGAAGGCAGTGCTCTACCGCTGAGCTAACCGCCCGGTTGCGGGATTCAGCCTGAATTTGGTGGGCGGTGCAGGGTTCGAACCTGCGACCCCTGCCGTGTGAAGGCAGTGCTCTACCACTGAGCTAACCGCCCGGTTATCAGCGGCTGAATCGCTGTGTCCGGGAAAGCTCGCCATTATGCCACGGCTTTTGCTGCTTCCTGCAAGCTGCGCCAAATCGTCTTGCCACCACTCTCCTTGTCCAGGCCGGCCAGCAGCTTTTCATGGGCCTGACGTTCGACCTCGTTGGCGGTCAGCACCGGCAAGTTCAGGCTTGCAAAGTCGAAGGCTTCCAGCTGCTCGTCCTCGCCCTGGCTGCTGGACTGCTGCTCGTCGCCCAACAGGCTGTGCTGCCCGCGGGTGAGGCGCACGTACACCTCGGCCAGCAGTTCCGCATCGAGCAAGGCCCCGTGGTAGGTGCGACCGCTGTTGTCCACTTCCAGCCGGCGGCACAGGGCGTCGAGCGAATTGGCCTTGCCGGGGAACAGCTCCTTGGCCAGCTGCCAGGTGTCCAGCACGCTGGCCACGCGCTCCATCACCGGCGGGCGGCCGCAGCGGCGCAGCTCAGCGTTCATGAAGCCGATGTCGAAGGCGGCGTTGTGGATCACCAACTGCGCACCGGCCAGAAAGTCCATCACCTCGTCGGCCTTGTCGGCGAACAGGGGTTTGTCGGCCAGGAAGGCGGCGGACAGGCCGTGGACCTTGAAGGCTTCCTCGGGCATGTCGCGCTGCGGGTTCAGGTAAAGGTGCAGGTGCCGGCCCGTGAGCTGGCGGTTGACCATCTCCACACAGCCGATCTCGACCACGCGGTCGCCACCCTCGGCCTCCAGGCCGGTGGTTTCAGTGTCGAAAAAGATCTGCCTCATGCCCTGCTCCCCTTGCGCGCGCTCCAGACCATCAACGCAATGCCAGCCAGCACCATCGGTACACACAGCCACTGGCCCTGGCTGAGCTGCAGCCAGCGCAGGCCTAGAAAGTCATCGGGCTCGCGGAAGTACTCGGCGACGAAACGCAGGCAGCCGTAGCCGATCAGGAACAGGCCGCTGAGCGCGCCGAGCGGGCGCGGCTTGCGCGCGTACAGCCACAGGATGATGAAGAGCAACAGGCCCTCGCCCAGCGCCTGGTAGATCTGCGATGGGTGGCGCGGCAGTCGGTCGGGGGCCTGCGGGAACACCATGGCCCAGGGCAGGTCGGCCGCAGCCACCCGGCCCCACAGCTCGCCATTGACGAAATTGCCGAGCAAGCGCACGGCGGCAATGCCCGTGGGCACACAGGGCGCCACCAGATCGGTGACCTGCAGGAAAGACCGCTGACGCGAGCGCGCATACAGGGCCAGAGCCACGATCACCCCCAGCAGCCCGCCATGGAAGGACATACCGCCCTGCCAGACCATCAGGGCTTCCAGCGGGTGCGCCAGGTAATACGCCGGCTTGTAGAACAGCACATAGCCGAGGCGCCCACCCAGTACCACGCCCAGCACACCGAAAAACAGCAAGTCATCGACATCGCGCGCCTGCCAGCCCGCCTGGGGCGCGGCGGCCATGCGGCGGCGCACCAGGTAGAAGAACAGCGCGAAGGCGAGCAGATAGCTCAGGCCATACCAGTGAATGGCCAAGGGCCCCAGGCGCAGGGCCACGGGATCAAACTGCGGATGGACCCACATGGGCGACAGGGAGTGAACCGAACGGGGCGGCAGTGTAGTCAGCCGCCCCGATCACCCCTCCAGCGCGCGCAGGTGCTTGCGAGCATCGTCCAGCGCGTTGGGCGCGGCGTGCCGGTCACTCAGGAATCGCCGCAGATGCTCGCGAGCCGCTTCCTTGCGGCCCAGTTCCTCGAGCGCAAGCCCGATGCGGTGATCCAGCGGCAGCGCCTCCGCCCCCAGCAGCGAGCGAGCCCGTCCGTAGAGCTTGATGGCTTCCTCATGCTCACCCGCATCGGCCGCCACACGGCCGAGCAGGTAGACCGGCTGGGCCAGCCCGGGCAGCTGACTGGCCAGGGCCTCGAAGCGGGCACTTGCACGGGCGTGGTCGTTCGCCTTCATCCACTGGCGGGACAGCGTGGCCCAGGCTTGCAGCACGTCGTTCTGAAAGCTCAGCGAATCGCCCAGCTGGATGGCGGCCAGCTCGCGCTCGGCCTCCTCCCAGCGCTTGTCGCGCGCGGCCAGACGGGCGCGCAGCAGGCGCGCCTGCTCAGGGTGGCGCTCGCGGATCTCGCGCTCCAGCGCCTCGGCCCGATCGCGCCCGCCGCCTGCCAGGCCAGGCACCAGCAGGTAGAGCTGCTGCAGATGGCTGCGCGCCTCGAAGAGCGCGGGGTCCAGTGCCACCGCCTTCTCGAAGGCACCGCGGATGCGCCCGAGCAAGCCCAGGCCCCGCAGCCAGCCGCCGCGCAAGGCCTCGACGCCCAGCACCACACCCTGCGCCACCTGACAGGGAGCGGATTGGGGGTGCAACTGCACGCATTGCTCGGCCGCCTGAGCGGCCCGGGCCAGCGCGGCCGGATCATTGGGAAAGGCCTGGGCCAGGGCCTGGCCGACCCAGGCATCAGGCCCGCTGCGGCTGCGCGACTCCCGCAGCAGGTCGTCGTGTTTGACCTGATCGAACAGCCGCTGCAGGGTCGCATCCTGGAACAGGGCCGCGGAAGCAGGCAGGCTGGTGCAGGTCAGCACAAGAGCGAGGAGCAGGGTCCGCATGGCGCGAGGAAGAGCAAGGGCAGGCGAGAACGGGAGCGCGGGGGCCCGGGGTTGACCGGGCCGGGGCGCATCATCGCCGCAGTGGCAAATGATCGATGAAGCGCTGGACCACCGGCGCAGCCGGCTCCTGCCAGATGAGCCAGGTTTCGCAGGCTGGAGCGCCGCGTGGCGCTGGGCGGTAGACCACGCCCTCGCGCTGCAAGGCCTGCAAGGAGGCCGGCACCCAGGCCAGGCCGAAGTCCGCCGAGACCAAATGAATCAGCGTGGCCATCTGCACCGCGCGCTGCACCGGCTGCACCTGCACGCCCTGGGCGCGGTAGAAGTCAAGCACGGCATCGTGCAAGGCTGGCGCGATCTCACGCGGAAACAGCACAAGCGGCTGGGCCAGCAGCTCGCTCAGCGCCGGGCGTTCACCCAGGCGCTCACGCATGGCGCTGGGCAAGGCCAGGACGAAGGGTTCGCTGGCCACACGCTGATGCGCCAGGCCCAGCGACGCCGCACCGGCAGGTTGCAGGACCAGGCCGACGTCCATCTGGCCGGCCTGCAGGGCCTGCAGCTGCAGATCCAGCGTGGCTTCGCGCAGGACCAACTCCACGCCCGGATGGGCGTCGCGGAAGCTGCGCAGCCACTGCGGCAGCGGGCCGAAGCCGGCAGGGGACACCAGGCCCACCCGCAAGCGCCCCTGCAAGCCGCTGGCGGCCGCGCGCGCCAGCTGCGGCAGGGCCTCGGCCTGGCGCAGCCACTCGGACAGCGGCTCCCGCAAGGCCTGGCCAGCGGCCGTCAGGCGCACGCGCCGGCTGCTGCGCTCCAGCAGGGCCACGCCGCATTGCGCCTCCAAGGCCTGCAGGGTCTTGGAAACCTGGGGCTGGCGCCAGCCCAGGCGTTCGGCCGTGCGGCCGAAGTGCAGCTCTTCGGCCAGCACCAGGAAGAGGCGTGCAGCCTGCGGGTCGATAGATTCCATTTTGGAATTGTTACCGCACAAGATGCTGTCTTGATCGAATCAATGCGGATTGGAATACTGCCCTCCCCTTTCCCGCACCGAACTGCACCATGACTGCCGCCAACCGCCGCTCCAAGAACATCACCGAAGGCGTGGCCCGCGCGCCCAACCGCTCCATGTACTACGGCATGGGCTATCAGGAAGGCGACTTCGGCAAGCCCATGATCGGCGTGGCCAACGGCCACTCCACCATCACGCCCTGCAACTCCGGCCTGCAGAAACTGGCCGATGCGGCGGTGATCGGCCTGAAAGAAGCCGGCGCCAACCCGCAAGTCTTCGGCACCCCCACCATCAGCGACGGCATGGCCATGGGCACCGAGGGCATGAAGTACTCCCTGGTCAGCCGCGAAGTGATCGCCGACTGCGTGGAGACCTGCGTGGGCGGCCAGTGGATGGACGGCGTGCTGGTGATCGGCGGCTGCGACAAGAACATGCCCGGCGGCCTGATGGGCATGCTGCGCGCCAATGTGCCCTCGCTCTACGTGTATGGCGGCACCATCCTGCCCGGCAAGTACAAGGGACAGGACCTGAACATCGTCTCGGTGTTCGAGGCCGTCGGCCAGTTCAGCGCCGGCAAGATGAGCGAGGAAGACTTCTGCCAGATCGAGAAGCGCGCCATCCCCGGCAGCGGCTCCTGTGGCGGCATGTACACCGCCAACACCATGAGCTCGTCCTTCGAGGCCCTGGGCGTAAGCCTGCCCTACTCCTCCACCATGGCCAACGTCGAGGACGAGGTGGTGGAGAACGTCAAAAAGGCCGCGGCCATCCTGGTCGAGGCGGTCAAGGCCGATCTGAAGCCCAAGGACATCGTCACCAAGCAGGCAATCGAGAACGCGGTGGCCGTGATCATGGCCACCGGTGGCTCCACCAATGCGGTGCTGCATTACCTGGCCATCGCGCACGCGGCAGGCGTCGAATGGACGATCGACGACTTCGAGCGCGTGCGCCGCCGCACGCCCGTGCTGTGCGATCTCAAGCCCAGCGGCAAGTACTTGGCGATCGACCTGCACCGCGCCGGCGGCATCCCGGCCGTGATGAAAGAACTGCTGAAGCACGGCCTGCTGCATGGCGACTGCATCACCATCACCGGCAAGACCGTGGCCGAGAACCTGGCCGAAGTGCCGGACCTGCGGGCCGACCAGGACGTCATCCGCCCGGTCAGCCAGCCGATCTACGCCGAAGGGCATCTGGCCATCCTCAAAGGCAACCTCTCGCCGGAAGGCTGCGTGGCCAAGATCACCGGGCTGAAGAACCCCGTCATCACCGGCCCGGCACGGGTGTTCGACGACGAGCAGTCGGCGCTGGCCGCCATCATGGCCGGCAAGATTCAAGCGGGCGATGTGATGGTGCTGCGCTACCTCGGGCCGAAAGGCGGCCCCGGCATGCCGGAGATGCTGGCCCCCACCGGCGCCCTGATCGGTCAGGGACTGGGTGAATCGGTCGGCCTGATCACCGACGGGCGCTTCAGTGGCGGCACCTGGGGCATGGTCGTCGGCCACGTGGCGCCTGAAGCCTACGAGGGCGGCACCATCGCCCTGGTGCAGGAGGGCGACTCGATCACCATCGACGCCCACCAACTGCTGCTGCAGCTGAACGTGTCAGCCGAGGAAATCGCGCGCCGCGCGGCGGCCTGGGTGCGACCGGCACCGCGCTACACACGCGGGGTGCTGGCCAAGTTCGCCTTCAACGCCAGCTCGGCCAGCAGCGGCGCGGTGTTGGACAAGTTCGAGTAATCCGCGGCGGGGCGGGCCGCTTATTTCCTGCGCTTGCGCGGGTCGGCCTGCCCGATCGCCTCCAGCGAGCGCTGGCGCCGTTCTTCCTTCTTCTCATCCATGCGCTGCATGGCCTTGCGCTGGGTGTAGCCCGAGCTGTCGGCCCACACCCACCACACGGCAGCGCCCGCCAGCGGAGAGAGCACCCAGAGCCAGGACCAGCCCGCCACTGGCGACACGTCCACCAGCTTGAGCAGAATCAACAACACGCCCAGGATCACCAGCCACATTGAAAACCTCGCCGTTCAATCTGCGACCACTGTAGTCTCGAACGGGCCACTTGCCCGCACAATCCTGGCCACTCCCTCCCCTCCCTGACAAGGACCTCTCGATGAAGACGATCTTGCGTTCCGCTCTGTTCGCCGCCGCCGGCCTGATGACCGCCCAGGCCGCCATGGCCGATATGGCTCTCGCACAGAAGAAGAACTGCATGGCTTGCCATGCCGTGGACAAGAAGGTGGTGGGCCCCGCCTACAAGGACGTGGCTGCCAAATATGCCAAGGACAAGAAGGCCGCGGACATGCTGGCCGAGAAGATCATCAAGGGCGGCAAGGGCGCCTGGGGTGAGGTGCCGATGCCCCCGAACCAGGTCACTGCCGACGAAGCCAAGAAGCTGGCCACCTGGATCCTGACGACCAAGTGAGGCGGACGCCGGCGCGTCCAGCGAAGAAAAGCGGGCCCATGGGGCCCGCTTTTTCTTAGGGTCACAGGCCTCAGTTGGCTTTGGCCAGCTGCTCCAAGATGGCTGGATTTTCCAGCGTGGAGGTGTCCTGCGTCACCGCCTCGCCCTTGGCCAGCGAGCGCAGCAGGCGGCGCATGATCTTGCCGCTGCGGGTCTTGGGCAGGTTGTCGCCGAAGCGGATTTCCTTGGGCTTGGCGATCGGGCCAATCTCCTTGGCCACCCAGTTGCGCAGCTCGTTCGCGATGGCCTTGGCCTCGTCACCCGTGGGTCGGCTGCGCTTGAGCACCACGAAGGCGCAGATGGCCTCGCCCGTCAGGTCGTCAGGGCGTCCCACCACCGCGGCCTCGGCCACCAGCTCGGTGTGCGACACCAATGCTGACTCGATCTCCATCGTGCCCATGCGGTGACCGCTGACGTTGAGCACATCGTCGATGCGGCCGGTGATGGTGAAGTAACCGGTGTCAACCGCGCGGCTCGCGCCGTCGCCCGCCAGGTAGTAGCCCTTGAGTTCCTCGGGGAAGTAGCTCTTCTTGTAGCGCTCGGGGTCGCCCCAGATGGTGCGGATCATGCTGGGCCAGGGCTTCTTGACGACCAGGATGCCGCCCTGCCCGTTCGGCACATCGTGCCCGGTCTCGTCCACGATGGCCGCCTGAATGCCCGGGAAGGGCAAGGTGCAGGAGCCCGGCAGCTGCGGCGTCACGCCCGGCAGCGGCGTGATCATGTGGCCGCCCGTCTCGGTCTGCCACCAGGTGTCCATGATGGGGCAGCGCCCCCCCCCCACGTTCTCGTGGTACCAGAGCCAGGCAGCCGGGTTGATGGGCTCGCCCACACTGCCCAGGATGCGCAGGCTGCTGAGGTCGTAGTTCTTGGGGTGCACGGCCGGCGTGGTCTCGGCCGCCTTGATGAGCGAGCGGATGGCGGTGGGTGCGGTGTAGAACACCGTCACCTTGTGCTTCTGGATCATCTGCCAGAAGCGGCCGGCGTCCGGATACGTGGGCACACCCTCGAACACCAGCTCGGTGCCACCGAGCGCCAGCGGACCGTAGGCGATGTAGCTGTGACCGGTCACCCAGCCGATGTCGGCCGTGCACCAGAACACGTCGCTGTCCTGCAGGTCAAAAGTCCAGCTGGTGGTCAGCGCGGCATGCAGCAAGTAGCCGCCGCTGCTGTGCTGCACACCCTTGGGCTTGCCGGTGGAGCCCGAGGTGTAGAGCAGGAACAGCGGGTGCTCGGCGCCCACCCACTCGGGCTCGCAGGTCTCGGGCTGGGCCTCCGTCAGTTCGTGCAGCCAGTGGTCGCGGTGGGCCGTCCAGTTGATGGCACCGCCGGTACGCTTGTAGACGATCACATCCTTCAGCGTCGGGCACACGCCGTCGGCCAGGGCTTCGTCAACAATGGCCTTGAGCGGCAGAGCCTTGCCGCCGCGCAGTTGCTCGTCCGCGGTGATCAGGGCGACGGCACCGGCGTCCTGGATGCGGTCGCGCAAGGACTGCGCCGAGAAGCCGCCAAACACCACCGAATGCGTGGCGCCGATGCGCGCGCAGGCCTGCATGGCCGCCACGCCCTCCACCGACATCGGCATGTAGATGACAACGCGATCGCCCTTCTTCACGCCCTTGGCCTTGAGCGCATTAGCCAGGCGGCAGGTCAGCGCCAGCAACTGGCTGTAGCTGACGTTACGAACCTGACCGTCGTCGGTTTCGAAAATGATGGCCGTGCGTTCACCACGGCCGGCCTCGACATGGCGGTCCAAGCAGTTGTAGGACACGTTCAGCAGCCCATCCTCGAACCACTTGAAAAACGGTGCCTGGCTGTCGTCCAGGCTTTTCGTGAAGGGCCGCTTCCAGCTGATGTATTCGCGGCCCAGGCGGGCCCAGTAGCCGGCGTAATCGCGCTCGGCCTCGTCGCACAGAGCCTGGTAGGCAGCCGTGCCTTGGATGCGGGCCTGGGTCAGGGGCGGAAACAGCGTGCTCATGGGTCTCTCCGTTGGAAGCGAAACAGGGTTGACACGAATGGTGCGCATCCTCGCTGACGATGTGCTTACCTGCTTTCGCGTCCACCCTAGGGTGGATCCCTAGAATCGCGCGCCTCTCCGCCCACTGCAAGCCATGTCCAACCTGCGCCCCTTGCCCAATCTGATCTTCGCCAGCCGTTGGCTGCAGTTGCCGCTCTACCTTGGCCTGATCCTGGCCCAGGCGGTCTACGTCTTTCACTTCTGGGTGGAGCTGGTGCACCTGATCGAGGCCGCTTTCGGCAACAAGGAAGCGCTGAACATCCTGATCACCAGCACCGGCTACATCGCCAAGGACGCCGCCGGCATGCCGCTACCACCAGCGCTGAACGAGACACTGATCATGTTGGTCGTGCTGGGTCTGATCGACGTGGTGATGATCAGCAACCTGCTCATCATGGTGATCGTCGGCGGCTACGAAACCTTCGTCTCGCGCATGAACCTGGAAGGCCACCCGGACCAGCCCGAATGGCTGAGCCACGTGAATGCCTCGGTGCTGAAAGTCAAGCTGGCCACGGCCATCATCGGCATCTCGTCGATCCACTTGCTGAAGACCTTCATCAACGCGCAGAGCTACACCACGCACACCGTCATGTGGCAAACCATCATCCACGCCGTGTTCCTGCTCTCGGCGCTGGCGATCGCCTACACGGACCGCCTGCTGCACCCGGCCGGTGCCGCGCCAGAAGCCCACTAAGGGAAAGTCCTCCCAAGCCCGCGCCGCCCCTATGGGCGGCGCTTGTTTTTGGGGCGCTTGAAAGATTCGCGCAAGCTAGGCGTCAGAGCTCGGTCAGCCCATCTCCAAAGAATCCGCGGCATCCCCACCGCCACAGAGGAGACTGCCATGGGCGATTCGGTTGTCGAAAAGGTCAAGCACCACCCCAAGTACCTGGAGCTCAAGCGCAAGCGCAATGCCCTGGGCGCCCTGCTGACGATATTGATGCTGGTCGTGTACTACGGCTATGTGTCGCTGATCGCATTCAACAAGGCCTTCCTGGCCCAGCCCCTGAGCACCGGAGTGACCTCGCTGGGCGTGCCCATCGGCATGGCGGTGATCGTGTTCACGGTGGTGATCACCGGCATCTATGTGCGCCGTGCGAACCGCGAGTTCGACGCGCTGACCCAAGCCATCCTGAAGGACGCCAAGTCATGAACGCCAAGCTTCTTGTGCTGCTGAGCAGCCTGATCGGTGGCGCAGCGCTTGCTGCCGGTGCCGACCTCGGCCAGACGGCCAAGCAGGCCACCAACTGGACCGCGATCTCGATGTTCGCGCTGTTCGTCGTCGGCACCCTGTGGATCACCAAATGGGCCGCCGCCCGCACCCGCTCGGCAGCAGACTTCTACACCGCCGGCGGCGGCATCACCGGCTTCCAGAACGGCCTGGCCATCGCCGGTGACTACATGTCGGCCGCGTCCTTCCTGGGCATCTCGGCGGCGGTGATGGCCAGCGGTTACGACGGCCTGATCTACTCGATCGGCTTCCTGGTCGGCTGGCCCGTCATCACCTTCCTGATGGCCGAACGCCTGAGGAACCTCGGCAAGTTCACCTTTGCCGACGTGGCCGGCTACCGCTTCAAACAGACGCCGATCCGCGCCTTTGCGGCCAGCGGCACGCTCGTCGTCGTGGCCTTCTACCTGATTGCCCAGATGGTCGGCGCGGGCGCCCTGATCAAGCTGCTGTTCGGCCTGGAGTACTGGGTGGCCGTGGTGCTGGTGGGTGCGCTGATGATGGTCTACGTGCTGTTCGGCGGCATGACGGCTACCACCTGGGTGCAGATCATCAAGGCCGTGCTGCTGCTCAGCGGTGTGACCTTCATGGCCTTCATGGTGATGGCGCAGTACGGCTTCAGCCCCGAGGCCCTGTTCGCCAAGGCCGTGCAGGTCAAGACCGACATCGCCGCCCAGGGCGGCAAGGACGCGACGGCCGCCGCCAGCGCCGGCCTGTCCATCATGGGCCCTGGTGGCTTCATCAAGGACCCGATCTCGGCCATCAGCTTCGGCATGGCGCTGATGTTCGGTACCGCCGGTCTGCCCCACATCCTGATGCGCTTCTTCACCGTGCCGGATGCCAAGGAAGCCCGCAAGTCGGTGCTGTGGGCCACCACCTGGATCGGTTATTTCTACATCCTGATCTTCATCATCGGCTTCGGCGCCATCACCCTGGTGCTCACCAACCCGGAAATGGCCGACACGGCCAAGGGCGTGATCAAGGGTGGCGCCGGCACGGCCAACATGGCGGCGGTGCTGGTGGCCAAGACGGTGGGCGGCAATGTGTTCTACGGCTTCATCTCGGCCGTGGCCTTCGCCACCATCCTGGCGGTCGTCGCCGGCCTGACGCTGAGCGGCGCCTCGGCCGTCAGCCACGACCTGTACGCCACCGTGCTGAAGAAGGGCAAGGCCGATTCCGCCTCTGAACTGAAGGTCTCGCGCATCACCACCCTGGCCCTGGGGCTGGTGGCCGTGGTGCTGGGCATCGCCTTCGAGAAGCAGAACATCGCCTTCATGGTGAGCCTGGCCTTTGCCATCGCAGCCAGCGCCAACTTCCCGGTGCTCTTCATGAGCGTGCTGTGGAAGGACTGCACCACCAAGGGTGCCGTCACCGGCGGCTTCGTCGGCCTGATCAGCTCGGTGGCGCTGACCGTGGTTTCTCCCTCGGTCTGGGAAGCCACGCTCGGCAACCCCAAGGGCTCGGCGCTGTTCCCCTACACCTCGCCGGCGCTGTTCTCGATGACGGCCGCCTTCCTGGTGATCTGGCTGGTTTCGCTGCTGGACCGCAGCCAGCAGGCCGCCAAGGAACGCGCCGCCTTCGACGCCCAGCAGGTGCGCTCGGAGACCGGTCTGGGTGCTGCCGGCGCCTCCGGCCACTGATCCCCTGCCCCTGAACGCAGAAGGCCGGTCCTGGACCGGCCTTCTTGCTTTGCGCCCTCAGATTCGCAGCAGCCCCTGGTGCGCGTCGTGGATCTCGAAAGCCGGCCGCGCCAGGTCCACCCACAGGGTCAGCGCCCCGCCCGCCCCGTCCACCCAGCGCAGCTGCAGCTGCTCGGCAGTCGACTCCAGCAGCTCGAAGCGGCCACCGAAAGCCGGGTGCTGGTTGCGCAGGCGGATCAATGCGCACAGGCGCTGCACCACCGGGCGTTGCAGCGCGGTCTCGATCTCGGCTGATGTGTAGTGGTGGCGGTTGATGTCGCGCCCCACCCGCGTGCGGGCCAGCAGTTCCATGTCGTTCTCGCCAGCCAGCAGGCCGACGTAATAGACCTGGGGCACGCCCGGCAGGAAGAACTGGATGGCACGAGCTGCCAGGTAGGCCTCGTCGTCGCGGGCCAGCGCGTCGTAGAAGCTGCAGTTGACCTGGTAGAGGTCGAGGTTGCTGGCGGCCGCGCCGGTGGCCTGGCGGCTCTGGCCCAGGCTGTTGGCGTGGATGCGCTCGACCAGGGCATCCAGCTGCGCCGGGCTGACCAGACCGGGCGAGCCGGCGCGGTCGGCGGCATCGGCGCCGATGTCGATGATGCCAATGCCGTCGTGCGTGTCGAGCACGGTCAAGCTGTTGGCCGGGCGCAGCGCAATCCAGCGCTTCAGCGGCTCGGCATCGTGCTGGAACAACGCGTGCAGCACCAGCGGCGGCAGCGCGAAGTCGTAGACCCAGTCGACTTGGGCAGCGATCTCGATCTGCCGCCGGTAGTGGCTGTGGATCTCGACCAGCACCTCAATGCCCAGCTGCTTCGCCTCGGCCGCAAAGGCGGCGATGAAGTCAAAGGTATAGGGCTCCATGAAGCAGCTGGTGCCGGCCTTCTTGAGCGCATAGCCCACCGCATCCAGCCGCACCATGCGGATGCCGGCTTCGGCGAAGCGGCGCAGGATGCTGCTCAGGTAGGCCTTGCCCTGGGGGTGGGTGACGTCAATGTCCAGCTGCTGAGGCGTGAAGGTGGTCCAGAGCAGCTCGCGGCCCTGGGCGGTGGCATAAGGCGTGAACGGCAGGCCGGGGCGCGGGCGGTAGATGGCGAGCAGATCGGCCTCGGTGGCGCCTCTGGGGAACACGGTGTCCATGCGCAGGAACAGGCCGGCGTAGGGCGATTCGGCGCCGCGGGCCTGGTAGTCCAGGAACTGCGGGCTCTGGCTGCTCATGTGGTTGACGATTACATCGCCCATCACATCCAGGGTCTGCGTCAGCGCCTTCACGTCGTCCCAGCCCCCCAGGCGGGCATCCACGCTGAGGTGGTCGATCGGGTCGAAGCCGGCATCGGCACCGTCGATGGGGTGGAAAAAGGGCAGCAGGTGCACGCCGCCGAACAGGCCGGCCAGCGCGCCCTCGCGCAGCAGCGCGTGCAGGGCCGGCAGGTCGCCCCCGCCCAGGCGGTCGACGTAGGTGATCAGTTGGACTTGGTTCTTCATGCGGACTTCTCGCTGTTCACGAAGCAGACGGCCAGCGCGGCGCAGGCCAGCAGCGCGCCGGCCAGGCGGATGACGTTCTCGGGGCGACCGCCCAGCAGGCTGTCATAGAGCAGCGGCAAGGTCAGCATCTGGATCAGCATCGGGATCACGATGAACATGTTGAAGATGCCCATGTAGACCCCGGCCCGCGCGGGCGGGATGCAGCCGGCCAGCAGCACATAGGGATTGCCCATGATGGAAGCCCAGGCCAGGCCGATGCCCAACATGGGCAGCAGCAGCGCGCTCTTGCTGCGCAGCTCGGGGATGAGCCCCATCGCCCCCGCCGCGCAGGCCAGCGCGAAGGCGTGCACCCACTTGGCGCCGAAGCGGCGCGTGAAGGGCACCATCGCGAAGGCCGCCACGAAGGCGATGGCGTTGTAGAAGCCGCCCAGCTGGCCGTTGGCGAGCACCGCATCCCGAAAGCCGCCGCTGTGGGCGTCGTCCGTGCCGAACAGGGTGCGCGCCAGCGTGGGCACGATGTAGATCCAATAGCACATCATTCCGTACCACTGGCACAGGGCCATCCACCAGAGCCGGCGCATGGTGGGCGGCATCTCGCGCAGCGCGCTGCCGATCTCGCGCAGCGTCGCCCCCCAGCCGCGCGGGCGGGCGGCCAGCTCGGCGCGCTCGGCCGCGCTGAGCGGCAGTTCGGGCACGCGCTGGATCGAGTAGTACACGGTGCTGAAGGACAGCAGCGCGCCGATCAGGAAGGCGGTGGTGGTGACCACCGGGATGCCATTGCTGCCCAGCGAGTCCTTGTTCATGCCCAGCAGCACCAGGATGCTGGGCATCAGGTAGGCCAGGGTCTGGGCCAGGCCGGTGAAGGCCGCCTGCGTCAAGAAGCCCGGCGGGTGCTGCTCGGGCCGCAGGCGGTCGCTCACATAGGCGCGGTAGGGCTCCATGGTGATGTTGTTGGCCGCGTCCAGGATCCACAGCAGCGAGGCAGCGAACCACAGCGCCGGGCTGAAGGGCATGGCCAGCAGGCCCAGCGAACACAGCAGCGCGCCCCACAGGAAGAAGGGGGTGCGCCGGCCGCGCGGGTGGGTGCAGCGGTCGCTCAGCGCGCCCACCAGCGGCTGCACGATCAGACCCGTCACCGGCCCGGCCAGCCACAGCAGGGGCAGCTCCTTGCCGCCGGCGCCCAGCATCTGGTAGATCGGGCTCATATTGGCCTGCTGCAGGCCGAAGCTGAACTGGATGCCGAGAAAGCCGACATTCATGTTGACGATCTGCCAGGGCGACAGCAGCGGCTTGGCATTCATGGCGCGAGCTCCGGCAGGGCCTGCAATGCGGCCTGCCACGGGGGATAGAAAGAGGCCGGGTCTGACGGGGACGCACCGGCCTGGCCGCAAAGCGCAGCCGCAAAACGGTTGGCCAAGGCCAGGGCGGGTGCCCAGGCCTTGCCCTGCAGATGGGCGGCGAGCAGGCAGGCGCTGAAAGCGTCACCCGCGCCGACGGTGTCGACCAGCTGGCCAATGCGCTCACCCGCGCCCTCGGCCTCCAGGCGGCCGCTGGCATCGAAGCTCGCGTAACCCGCCGCGCCGCGCGTGACGATGAGGCGCTGCAGGCTGAAGCGCTGAATGAGCGCCGCCGCATCGGCCACGCCGGTCCAGGCGAGCAGTTGGGCCAGCTCCTCGTCGTTGACCTTGAGCCAATGCGCCAGCTGCAGCGATTCGAGCGCCAGTTCGGCGCCAACGCCCTCGCGCAGATTGAGATCCAGAAACCGCGGCGCCGGGCAGGCCTGCAGCACGGCCCGGATGGCCGCGCGGCTGGCCGGGCTGCGCTGCGCCAAGGTGCCGAAGTACAGCCACTGCGGCTGCACGGCGGACAACGGCGCCAGGGCGGCGGCGCTGTCCAGATGGTCCCAGGCAGAGTCGGCGGCGATCTCGAAGCGATGCCCGCCACCCGGCTGCGTGCGCACCTCGACGAGGCCGGTGGCGTGCAGCGGGTCGCGCTGCAGGCCGACCTCCGAGAGCTCGGCCTGCCGCATCGCCGCCTCGACCCGGCGGCCGGCTTCATCGTGTGAGCCGATGCGGCTGACGAGCAGCGGCGCACAGCCGAAGCGGCGCAGATGGCGCGCCGCGTTCAGCGGCGCCCCGGCGGCGACCGGCCCGGTGGGCAGGCGGTCGACCAGGGCCGCGCCCAGCAGCAGCAGGCAGGGGGCGGCGGGCTGCATGCTCAGAAGCTGTAGCGCAGCACGGCCTTGCTGCTGCGGCCGTTCAGCGCCCGCGCCACATAGAGCGGGTTGTCCACCAGATTGCCCTGGCCCTCGGCCTCGGTGTAGGCCAGCTTGTCGAACAGGTTGTTGATGCTGAAGGACAGCGACAGGCGTTCGCTGAGCTGCCAGTTCAGGTACGGGTTGAGCACGAAGTAGCCCGGCAGCAGCACGCGGTTGTCGTTCTGCGCATAGCTCTTGGTGGTGCCTACCAGGTTGGCGCCGACGTCGAAGTCTCCGAGCTGCGCATTGAGGCCAAGCTGGTAGCTCAGGTCGGCCTGACGGCGCGGGGTCTTGCCGTCATTGGCGCCGCCCTCGATGCGGGCGCGCGTCCAGGTGGCGCCGCCGTTCAGGGTGACGGGGCCGAGCGCGTAGCTCAGCTCGGCCTCCAGGCCACGGGCGCGGTAGTTGTCGTTCAGGTAGCTGCGCGTGGTCACCTCGAAGCCGCCGTTCTCCTGGGTACGGGCGTCAAACAACGTGAAGAAGCCGTTGAACGGGCCGCTGCGCAGTTTCAGGCCGGCCTCCAGCTGCTTGAGCTCATTGACCGGATAGGGCTGGCCGCCGGTCATTGCCGCGCTGCCAAACTGGCGGTCGGGGCTGGAGAGGCTGACACCCTGGCTGGCGCGACCGAACAGCGCCAGGTCACGCGACAGCGCGTAGTTGACCCCCAGCGAATAGCTGCTGTGACTGCTGCTCCAGGCCACGTTCGCGCGGCTGGCCGGGTTCCAGCCGGTGAAGCTGCCGTCGGCTGCCGGGGTGTTGTCCTCCTGTGTCCAGCCGCTGCCACGCAGGCGGTCGCGGCGCAGGCTGGCGTCGATGGACCAGGGGCCAAGATCCAGCGTGGCGGCCACATACGGCGCGGCCACACTCACGTCCACATCCATGGCCCGCACACAGCAGCCACCCCAGGTGGTGGTGCCCAGGCCGACTGGCAGCGTCGTCGGGTTTCCGGCGTTGTCCAGAATGCGCGCGCCTTCCCCCTTGAGCTCGACGTTGTAGCGATTCCAGAACCAAGTCTGCGCCACGCTCTGGCGGCCCCAGAACAGGCCGGCGGTGCCGGTGAGCTTGACGCCATCACCGAGATCGAACACGCGCGCCAGGCGGGTGTCGCTGAAGACATTGCCCATGTCGTCGAGCGCGCTGTTGAACACATGCATGCTGAAGACGGGCGTGCTGCCGGTGTAGCGGTTGGCGCCATTGGCGGCGGCGGTGGGCGCGCTGCCTGCCGGGAAGGCGCCGATGAAGCGGCCACTGATCTCGCTGCGGCGCAGCTTGCTGTTCAGGCGAAAGCCATTGCCAACGTCGGCGTCCAACTCCAGCCCGACCGAGCGGTTGTTCACCTTCAAGCCATCGGCCGGGCTGCTGACGACGCGGTTGCCGTTGCGGTCAGCCGTGACGTCCTGCGGCAGCTGGCTGTTGAAGAAGAAGGCGGTGCGCGGGTCGATGCTGGCCAGGCGCTCGATGCGGTTGCCGTTCAGTTGCACCGGCACCGGCAGGTAGGTCGGCGTGCGGTCGTCCAGGTTCTTCAGGTGCAGGCGCAGGTAGCCACCGGCGAAGCGCTGCGTCAGATTCAGGCGCAGCTGGCCGCCATCCTCCAGGTCCACGTCGCTGGGGCGCACGCCCTCCCCCAGGCGGTAGTAGCCGGCCAGCTGGTAGCTCAGGCTGTCGGAAAGCTTGCCGCCGGCGTCGAACTCGACGCGGGCCTGCCGGTGGTCCAGCCCGGTGCTGAGGGCCAGGCTGCCGCCGGGCTGGGCGCCGGTCTTGCTGATGAAGTTGACGATGCCGGCCGGCGCATTGGTGGCGGTGGTGCTGGCCGAGCCGCCGCGCACCACCTGGACCGAATCGACCATCGCGTCGGCGCGCAAGAACTGGTCGGCGGTGGCGAAGCTGATGTCGCCGATCAGCAGCAGCGGCAGGCCGTCCTCCTGCAGCTGCAAGTAGCGCGAACCGCCGGCACTGATGGGTGCGCCGCGCACGGTCATGTTGGCGTTGCCCTCGCCGCCGCTGCTTTCAGCGCGCAGGCCAGGCACCGTGCGCAGCAGCTCGGCGCTGCTGGTGGCGCCGCTCTTGGCAATCTTGTCGGCGCTCAGCGTCGAGACCGAGACCGACTGCTGCATCTTGTTGCGGCTGGTGGTGGTGCCGGTGACGACGACCTTTTCGAGCTGCAGGCCGGCCTCGGCGGCTTCGGCTTCGGTGACGGGGCTGGCCTGGGTCTGGGCCTGAGCCTGGGGGGCGGCAAGGCCGAGGCAAAGCAGGCTGGCGGCCAGGCTGCTGGGCTTGAGGGCACGGGACATGCGGGTCTCCTCGCGGGGCGAGCGGGGCATCGCAACCGGGTCGTCAGGCCGGGTGGCTGCCGGGTGGGGGCGGGCTGTGTCGGGGGCGCCGGCCGGTCCGGTGCTCGGGGTGAGCGCGCGGCCGGCAGGTCATTGATGTCTGCTTGGCGGCCGCATTGTGACGCGAATGCAATCGATTGCATTAGGGCTAACACCGGGCCTTCGCGGGCCCGCAAGGCGGGCTTCAGGTACGGCCAGGCGTGCGGCTGGAGCGGCGCTCGACCAGGTGCACGGGCAGCGTGCGGTGCGGCGGTTCCTGGCCGTCGAGCAGGGCCATCAGGCTCTCCACCAGCGCGGCGCCGGCCTGCGGCACCGGCTGGTGGATGGTGCTGAGCGGCGGATTGGCCAGAGCCGCCACCGGCATGTCATCGAAGCCGATCACCGCCACATCGGCAGGCACCTGCAGGCCGCGCGCCCGCAGCACCTGGATGGCGGTCAGGGCCAGCAGGTCGGAGCAGGCCTGCACGGCGTCGATGCGCGTGCCGCCGTCCAGCAGCGCGCCCAGGGCCTGGGCGGCGCGCGTGCTGTCGAAGGGCACGCGCAGCAGCAGCTGGGGGTCGGGTTGCAGGCCCACGCGGGCCAGGGCCTGCTCATGGCCCTGCCAGCGCTGTGCCACCTCGGGCAGTTCGGGGTCGCCCAGGAAGGCGATGCGCGCCCTGCCCTGCGCCAGCAGGTGCTCGGCGGCCAGGCGGCCGCCTTCGATGTTGTCGCCACCCACACTGGGGTAATGCTGGCCGGGGCCCATGTCGGCGCCCCAGACGACCATCGGCAGCCCGGCCTCGGCCATCTGGTTGAGCAGCTCATGCTGGTGCCACTGGCCAATCAGCACCACCCCCATGGCGCGGCCGCCCTGCACCAGCTCGGCACAACGACCCAGCTCGGTGGCGTCCATGCGGGTGAGCAGCATGTCGCAGCCGCGCAGCGAGATCGCATCGGCCAGCGCGCCGATCATGCCCAGGAAGAAGGGATCGCTGAGCTGCTGGTGGGTCTGTCCTTCATAGGGCACCACCACCGCGATGGTCTGGTTGCGCTGCAGGCGCAGATTGCGCGCGCCCAGGTTGACCGCGTATTGATGCTCGCGCGCCAGTTGCTGGATGCGCTGGCGCGTCTCGGCATTGATCAGCGGGCTGTCGGCCAGCGCGCGGCTCACCGTGGCCTTGCTGACCCCGGCCATGCGGGCCAGGTCGGCCATCTGGATGCGCGGCTTCTTGCTCTCGCTCACGGCAACAGCCTCCTCGGTGGGCACATGGCTCAGGCCGCGTGCGCCGCCAGCCAGGCAAAGAACTCCTGGTACCAGAGCTTGCTGTTGCGCGGCTTCAGGATCCAGTGGTTCTCGTCCGGGAACCACACCAGCCGGGCCGGCACGCCGCGCGCCTTCAGGGTGTTGTAGTAGGCCAGGCCCTGGGCATCGGGCACGCGGTAATCCAGCTGGCCATGGATGACCAGGGTGGGCGTCTGGCAGTGCTGCACAAAGGCATGCGGGCTCTGGGCCGCCACCTTGGCGGGGTCGTCCCAGTAAGCAGCCCCCAGCTCGCGCGGGAACCAGGTGTAGCCATCGGTGGCGAACATGGCCTGCCAGTCAAAGCAACCCGCATGGCACACGTAGGCGCGGTAGCGGCCCGGCGCCACGCCCTGGCCGGTGTGGCCGTTCATCCAGGCCACCATGTAGCCGCCATAGCTGCCGCCGGTGGCGGTGATGCGCTTCTTGTCCACCCAGCGCTGCTGCAGCAGCCAATCGGTGCCGGCCTCTACATCCTGCAGCTCCAGCTCGCCCCAGCGGTGGGTGATGCTGTCCTTGAACGCAAAGCCGAAGCTCGACGACCCGTGGTAGTTCACGCAGGCCACCACCTGGCCCTGGTTGGCAAACACCTGGTGGTTCCAGCGCCAGTGCCAGGAATCACCGAAGGCCGTGTGTGGCCCGCCGTGGATGACGTGCATGGCCGGCCACTTCTTCTTGCGGTCGAAGGCGGGCGGGTAGATCAGCCACATCTGCACCGCGTCGCCCTGGGCGCCCTGCAGCCAGACTTCCTCGTGCGCGCCGAAGGCGTGCTGTTCCAACTGGGCGTCATTGATGGCTTCGATGCGCTGCGGGCCCTGCTCGCCCAGCACCGAAAGCCGGGGCGGGAACTGCACCGAATCGTGCAGCACCACCAGCGCATCGGCCTGGGCGTCGAAGGCCGCCAGATGCCCACCCTCGAACAGCAGGGCCGGCTCGGCGCGGGTCTGCAGGTCGAATTCGCACAGATGGCGGCGGCCCTGGTCCTCGGCGGCGAAACGGATCGCCAAATCATCGGCGCGCCAGCGCAGCGGGGCTTCAACTTCGCGGTCGAACTCGGCGCTCAGCACCGCCCATTGGCCCTGCGTGTCCAGCACCGCCAGCTGGGCCGGTGCGGTGTGGCGGCGCCCCTGTTCAGCCGCCACGAAGGCCAGGTGCCGGCCGCTATGGCTGTAAGCGGGGGCGTCAAAGCTCCAGTCGGGGTCCTGCAGCAGGGTGCGGATGGCGCCGGTCTTGAGCTCCAGTTCGGCCAGGGCGAAACAGTTGTCCGGGCGCTTCTCGGCCGCCGGGTCAAAGGCGAACGCGATGCGACGGCCATCGGGCGCGAAGGCAAAGCTGTTCACGCCAGGCTCGCGCCAGTCCAGCGACACCCCGCTGCCCTGCATCAGGTTGCGCACCTTGCCGGTCTTCACATCGATGGCATGCAGCTGCGGCTGCCGGCCTATCGGGATGTGGTGGTCCCAGTGGCGGTACAGGGCCTCATCGGTCACATAGGCCGTTTCCTTGCGCGCCTTGAAGTCCTTCAGCGCCTTGGCCTGCGCCTCCATGCCCTTGAGCTCCGGCCAGACCCAGGAGATGAAGACGATGCTGCGGCTGTCGGGCGCCCAGCAGAAGGCCTCGACGCCGGTGGGTACGCTGCCCAGCCGCTGCGCCTCGCCGCCATCGGGGGCGATCAGGTAGAGCTGCGGCTCCTCGTCCTTGACCCCGCCCTGCGCACGCTTGGCGGTGAAGGCGATCCAGCGGCCATCGGGGCTCCAGCGCGGCTGGCCGTCCTTGTCGCCGGCTTCGGTCAGGCGGCGCGGCGAGCCACCCAGGGTGGAGAACAGGACCAGGCTGCTCTGCGCCTGGTTCTGCTCCATGTCGTGGCGGGTGACCGCGGCCACGGCCTGAGCCCCATCGGGACTGAGGCTGGGTTCGCCGATGCGGGCCAGGGCCCAAAGGGCATCGACATCAAAGGGCTTGGGGGTGCGCGGCATGACAGGGCTGCAAGTGCGGCAAAGACTGTGAAGCCGCGAAGTGTGTCAGCTGCGGCTCAGTCCTGCCGGACGTTTGCCTGCGTCCGCCCACGCCTCCGACTCGAACCAGGCATCGCCATCCAGTGCCGCCACCAGCATCGGCAGCGCGTCCTGGCCCCAGAACAGCTTGCCCTGCCACTCGATCGTCGGCACGCCGAACACCCCCGCAGCCAGGGCGGCATCGGTGGCCTCGCGCAGGCGGCGCTTGGCGGTGCCCTCATCCGCGCGGTGCTGCGGCGCCAGGGTCTCGGCCAGTTCCTGCAGGCGCTGCGGGTCGTTGGCGTCGGCGCCCTGCCCTTGCCAGACATGGCGGAGCACTTGCTCCACGACCCAGCGCGAAGGGGTCGAGCCCTCGTCGCAACAGGCCCAGGCCAGGCGCAGCAGGCCCAACGGGTTGAAGGGGTGCTGGGCCGGCAGGCTCAGGCCCTGCTCCCGGCCCAGCCAGAGCACCTGGCGGTAGGTCCAGGCGCGCTTGCTCTCGATCTCGGCCGGGCCCTTTTGACCGTTGGCCTTGAGCAGGGCGCCGAACAGCACGGGCACGTAATCAACCACATGGTTGCGGCCCGCCAGCGCCTCGGGCAGGCGCCAGAAGGCCAGCGCGGCGTAAGGCGAGATCGGGTCAAAGTAAAAGCGCAGCGCGTGCATCACAGGCCCTCCGGCAGGGCCACGGGCTTCAGCCCCAGCGCCGCGCGGCGCGCGGGCAGCTGCTGCCAGATGTCACGCTTGCGCGCCTCGCTGGCCTGGCCCCAGCCGGCGATCTCATCGATGCGGCGCGCGCAGCCCAGGCAGTACTGGCCCGCGGCGTCCATCTTGCAGACGTTGATGCAGGGCGAAGGCAGGAACTCAGGCTTCATCGGTGAACGGGTGCACGGTGGCCGCAGCCAGCTGCCGGAGTTGATCAGGGGCCAGGCCGAACACCGTGCGCGGGTGACCGGCGGCGGCCCAGACGGTGTCGAAACGCCACAGGCTCGGGTCCATGAGTACGCGCGGGGCGGCCGCGGTCTCGGCCGGGGCGAAGCCCAAGGGCGCCACGCCGCCGATGGCGAAACCGGTGTGGCGGCGCACGAAGTCCGCATCGGCGCGGCCGGGCGTGCCCAGCTCGGGCGGCAGGCGCTCGGCCTGCACGCGGCGGTCGCCGGCGGTGATGCACAGCACGGCGGCGTCGCCACAGCGCAGGATGACGGACTTGGCAATCGCGCCCAGCGGCACGCCCAGCTGCTCGGCGGCCTGGGCGGCGGTGTGGGCGCCATCGGAGAGCCAGTGCGGGCGCACGCTGGCGCCACCGGCGGCCAGGGCCTGCTGCACGCGTTCGACGGCGGGGTGGGAAGGTTCACGACTCATGGGCCGGATTGGAGCATTGCGGAACAATCCCCTTCATGCCGATGCGCTCCCTGCCCCTGCCCGCCAGCGTTCCCGGCCGCCTCTGGCTGCACTCCATGCCCGGCCGCCTGGAACCCTGGGCGCAATTCGAAGCCCTGGCCGAAGCAGCCGGCCTGACCCGCGTCGTCTGCCTGACGCCCTGGGACGAGGTGGAGCGCCTGGCCCCGGCCTATGCCGTGGCCCTGAGCCACCGCACACCCTGGCGCTGGCAGCACCTGGAGATGCAGGACTTCGGCCTGCACGCTGACGCACAGCGCTTCCGCCTGGGGGTCGTCGAGATCGCTGACGCGCTACGCCAGGGAGAATCGGTGCTGCTGCACTGCGCCGCCGGCATCGGCCGCACCGGCACCACCGCCGCCTGCGTACTCAAGCTGCTGGGGCTGGATGCCGCCACTGCCCTGCAACAGGTGCGCGCCGCCGGCTCCAACCCGCAATCGGCCCTGCAGTCCGGCTTGCTGGATGTCTTTTGAGCTGATCTACCGCGACGACGACGTCATCGTCATCGACAAGCCCGCCGGGCTGCTGAGCGTGCCCGGCCGCGGGCCGGACAAGCAGGACTGCGCCTGGAGCCGCGTGCAGGCGATGTTCCCCGACGCCCTGGTGGTGCACCGCCTGGACATGGCCACCTCCGGCCTGCTGCTGTTCGCGCGCGGGGCAGCGGCGCAGCGCGAGTGGTCGCTGCGCTTTGCCGAGCGCAAGGTCGAGAAGCGCTACATCGCGCGGGTCTGGGGCGATTTGGCCAGTACCGAGTGGCAGCGCATCGACCTGCCACTGCTGGCCGACTGGCCGAACCGCCCGCTGCAGAAGGTGGACCGGGCGCAGGGCAAGCCCAGCCAGACCGACTGGCGCAGCGCCCCCGGCCCCTGCCCAGGCGGCCAGAGCCGGCTCGAACTGCGCCCCGTGACGGGCCGCGCTCACCAACTGCGCGTGCACCTGCTGGCGCTGGGTCACCCGATCGTGGGCGACGCGCTGTACGACCCCGCGCGCCCCGCACCGCGCCTGCTGCTGCATGCCCAGACGCTGACGGCCGCCGGGCTCAGCCTGCAGAGCCCGGCGCCGTTCTGAGCGGCACGGGCGGCCGTCCGCGCCGCGCAGTGACCTTGGGCACAGAGGAGGAATCCGGGGGCTCAGGCACCCCGGCGCTTTCCATAATCGGCCGCACTTCAGCCCCCTGGCCCGGCGCACCCGCCGGGACTGCAGATGAACCCCATGGCTCGCCCCCGGGCCGGCAACTCCGCCGGCTCTCCTCTGCGCTTTTCCCTGTTGGCACTGGCCGCCGGCCTGGCCCTGAGCGGCTGCGCCACGCCGCCCGCCCCTCCGGCCAAGGCCACCCAGCCGGGCGCGACCCCTGTGGCCGCCAGTCCCGCTGCGCCCGCCTCAGCCACCGCGGGCACAACTGCACCGGCGCCCGCGGCCGCCGTCCGCCCACCGGGCCAGCCCCAGCCCTTTGCCGCCGTCATCAAGGATGCGCAGCGCATCGAGGGCTTCTTCACCGTCTACCAGAAGGACGACAAGGTCTGGATCGAGCTCGCACCCGAGGACCTGAACAAGTCCTTCCTGTTCTCGCCCAAGTTTTCGCGCGGCATCGGCGAAAGGATGCTCTACGGCGGCCTGATGACCGGCACCTGGGGCCCGCAGCTGGGCAACGCGCAGCTCGCGCAGTTCCGGCGCGTGCACAACCAGGTGCAGCTGGTGGCGCTGAACACCGAGTTCATTGCCAAGGCCGGCACGCCCAGCGCCCGCAGCATCGAGCGCAGCTACTCGCCCAGCCTGCTGGGCAGCGTGGCGGTGGCCTCGCAGCCGCACCCGGAGCGCAAGTCCATCCTGATCGAGGCCAACAACCTCTTCCTGGCCGACACCCTGGGCCTGGGCGTCGCCCTGAACCGGGCCTTCCGGCAGAACTACGCGCTGGACCGCGGCAACACCAGCTTCGTCTCGGTGCGCGCCGGCGCGGAAGGGGTGTTCATCGACACCACCCAGCACTTCGCCGCCGCCACCTTGGCCGCAGCCCAGCCGCCGGTGCCGGGTGCGCCGCCCTCTCCCGTGCCCCAGCCCAGCACGCCGCGCGCCGTGCCCGACGCCCGCAGCCTCTTCATGGGCGTGCACTACACGCTGCTGAAGCTGCCAGACTCCCCCATGCAGGCGCGCGGCACCGATTCCCGCCTGGGCCATTTCCGCACCTTGCGCTACGACTTCAGCGACGACCTGGCCCGCACCCCGGCCCAGCGCCTGCTGCAGCGCTGGCGCCTGGAAAAGAAGGACCCGGCAGCCGAAGTGTCCGAGCCGGTCAAGCCCATCACCTTCTGGATCGATCGCAATGTGCCGCACGAGTACCGCGAGGCCATGACGGCTGGCGTGCTGGAGTGGAACAAGGCCTTCGAGCGCGCCGGCTTCAAGAACGCCGTGCTGGTCAAGGTGCAGGGCGAGCAGGACGGCTTCGACACCCTGGACGGCAATGTGGCTTCGCTGCGCTGGATGAACAACATCGAGCCCAGCTTCGGCGCCATCGGCCCCAGCCATGTGGACCCGCGCAGCGGCGAGATCCTGGACGCCGACATCGGCTTCGAAGGCCTGTCCTCGCGCAATCTGCGCGCCCTGCGCGCCCAGGTGCTGCCGAACACCAGCCCGGCCGAATGGGGCGAGCTGCTGCAGGCACGTGATGCGCAACGGGAAGGTTTGCTGGGCACGCCGCCCGCCGCACACACCCACACCGAGGCCTGCAAGTACGGCGCCCATGCCACCGAGCAGCTGGGCTTCGCCCTGGACGTGCTGGCCAGCCGCGGCGAGCTGGACCCGGACGGCCCCGAGGCCAAGGCCTTCGTGATGGAGTACATCAAGGACGTGACCATGCACGAGGTGGGTCACACCCTGGGCCTGCGCCACAACTTCCGCTCCTCGCAGGTCTACACCGACGCCCAGCTCTCGAAGCTCGACTTCACGACCGCCACCGGTCTGGCCGGCTCGGTGATGGAGTACGCCCCCATCAACCTGCCCGCCCCCGGGCAGCCGCGCGGCACCTACTTCCAGACAACACTGGGGCCCTACGACTACTGGGCCATCGAGTACGCCTACAAGCCCTTCCCGAAGGAGCGAGAGGCCGCCGAGCTGCAGAAGATCGCCGCCCGCAGCGCCGAGCCCCAGCTGGCCTACGGCACCGATGAAGACAACTTCCTCGGCATCGACCCCGACAGCCTGCATTTCGATCTGGGCAAGGACCCGGTGGCCTTCGCCAGCAAGCGCATCGCAATCGCTCGCGACCTGATCGCCCAGCAGGAGACCCGCAGCCTCAAGCCGACCGAAGATTACGCCGTGCTGCGCCGCGCCGTGAGCTACGGGGTGCGCGACGTGGCGCGCGCCGCCGGGGTGCTGGCGCGCCAGATCGGCGGCTTGCGCACCCTGCGCGACTTCCCCGGCTCGGGCCGCGACCCGCTGCAGCCCGTGGAGGCCCAGCGCCAGCGCGCGGCGCTCGACCTGATCGGCAAGGGCCTGCTGGCCGCCGATGCCTTCAAGGTATCACCGGCTCTGCAGCGCCGCCTGGCGCCCGACTTCCTGGAGCGTGGCGACGCCCTGGGCAGCGGCCAGCCGGTGAGCACCGATTTCAGCCTCACCGGCATGCTGCTGGAGCTGCAGCGCGCCCTACTGGCGCAGCTGATGAGTGACGGCGTGGCCGCTCGCGTCCTGGACAGCGAAAGCAAGTTCGAAAAGAAGGCCGAAGCCTTCCGCCTCTCGGAGCTCTACCAGCGCCTGAGCCAGGATGTGTGGAGCGAACTGGGCGCCGGCAGCGACATCCCGCTGGCGCGCCGTGAACTGCAACGCGAGCACGCCAACCGCCTCGCCGGCATCTTGCTGCGCCCCGCCGCGGGTTCGCGGGCCGATGCCCGCAGCCTGATCCGCGCCGAGGCCCGCACCCTGCTGGCGCGCGTCAAGGCCGGCTCCCGTGCCGCACCGAGCGCCGAAGCCCGCGCCCACCTCGACGACGTGGCCGAAACCCTGGAACTCGCCCTGCAGGCCAAGCTGCAGCGCACCGGTCTGTGATGGAGATCCCCATGAAAACCAGCCCCCGCACTGCCCTGCGTACCCGCCGCCTGGGCGCCCGCTCGGCCCTTTCCCTGGCCATCCTGAGCCTGAGCCTGATGGGCGCCGCCTCTGCGCAAACTCCGGCCGCGCCCCCCGCCGCAGCACCCGGCGCAACACCACCCGCCGGTGGCCCGTCGAGCGCCGCGCCCCAGCCTTTCGCAGCCCTCACCAAGGACGCCAGGCGCATCGACGGCCTGCTCACACTCTGGCAGAAGGACGACAAGGTCTGGATTGAGCTCCGCCCCGAAGACCTGAACAAGCCCATGCTGCTTTCGCCCAAGATCAGCCGCGGCATCGGCGAGAACAGCCTCTTTGCCGGCCTGATGGCCTCGCGCTGGGGCAGTGGCGTGGGCAAGCAGCAACTGGTCCATTTCCGCCGAGTGCACAACCAGGTGCAACTGGTGGCGCAGAACACCCTGGTGCGGGCCGATGCTGGCACGCCCAACGCCCGCGCCGTGGAGGCCAGCTACTCGCCCAGCCTGCTGGGAAGCGTGCCGGTGGTGTCGCAACCGCATCCCGAACGCAAGTCGGTGCTCATCGAGGCCAATGGCCTGTTTCTGAACGACTTGCAGGGCCTGAGCATGAACCTGGGCCGCATCTACCGCCAGAACTACGCGCTGGACCGCGGCAATTCCAGCATCGTGGCCGCACGCGCCCATGCCGAGGGCGTGATGCTGGAGGTGAGCCAGCATTTCGCCGCCGCCACCCTGGCCGCGCCCCAGCCCATGCCGCCGGGCGTGCCGGCAGGGCCGCAGCCCAGCACCCCGGGCACCGTGCCGGATGCGCGCAGCCTCTTCATGGGCATTCACTACACCCTGATGAAGCTGCCTGACACCCCCGCGGCGGTGCGCAAGGCGGACCCCCGTGTGGGCTACTTCCAGACCACGGTGGACGACTTCAGCAATGACCTGGCACGCACACCGCGCCAGCGCATGATCAACCGCTGGCGCCTGGAGAAGAAGGACCCTTCGGCGGAGCTGTCCGAACCGGTCAAGCCCATCACCTTCTGGGTGGACAAGAACGTGCCGCTGGAATACCGCGACACCCTGATCGAAGGCATCCTGGAGTGGAACAAGGCCTTCGAGCGCATCGGCTTCAAGAACGCCGTGGTGGCCAAGGTCCAGCCCGATGACGCCAGCTTTGACACCCTGGACGGCAACGTCGCCTCGGTGCGTTGGATGGTCAACATCGACCCCAGCTTCGGCGCCATCGGCCCCAGCCATGTGGACCCGCGCACCGGCGAAATCCTCGACGCCGACATCGCCTTCGAAGGCCTGTCCTCGCGCAACCAGCGCTGGTTCCGTTCGGCCACCCTGCAGGGTGTGGCCGACTGGGCGCAGCTCCTGCAGGCGCATGACGCCCTGCGCGAGGGCCTGGTGGGTGCCCCGCAAGATGCCAGCGCCCATGTGCACGGCGAGGCCTGCGAGCATGCCGACCGGGCGATGGAGCAGCTGCATTACGGCCTGGAGGTGCTGGCTTCGCGCGGCGATGTCCAGCCCGACAGCCCCGAGGCCAAGCAGTTCGTGCTGAACGTGCTGCGCGGCGTGGCCATGCACGAGGTCGGCCACACCCTGGGCCTGCGCCACAACTTCCGCTCCTCGCGCGCCTTCACCTGGGCACAGATCAACGATCCCGCCTTCACCGCGGCCAACGGCATTTCCGGTTCGGTGATGGAGTACCCGGGCACCCACCTGCCCGCCCCGGGCCAGCCCCTGCAGGCCCACCATGGCCGTGTGCGGCCCGCCCTGGGGCCCTACGACTACTGGGCCATCGAGTACGGCTACAAGCCGCTGAGCAAGGAAGAGGAAGCCGCCGGCCTGCAGCGCATTGCCGCCCGCAGCGCCGAAAAGTGGCTGGCCTACGGCACCGACGAGGACTTCGCGCTCGGCATCGACCCCGAATCCCTCTCCGATGACCTGGGCGACGACCCGGTCGCCTTCGCCCGCACCCGCGTGGAGATCGCGCGCGACATGATCGCCAAGCAGGAGAAGCGCCAGCTCAAGCCCAGCGAAGACTACGCAGTGCTGCGCCGCACCCTCAACTTCGTGGCCGCTGATCTGGGACGCGCCGCGGGGGTGCTGGCGCGCCAGATCGGCGGCGTGAAGACCCTGCGCGACTTCCCCGGCTCGGGTCGCGACCCGCTGCAGCCGAACCCCGCCGCGGTGCAACGTGAAGCCCTCGACGTGCTGGGTAAGCACTTCTTCTCGGCCAGCGCCTATGCCCTGAGCCCCGCGCTGGAACGCCGCCTGGCACCGGACTTCGAAGAGCGCGCGGACGCCGTCTTCAATGGCACGCGCGTGCCGGCCACCGAGTACTCGTTCTCCGGCCAGATGGTGGACCTGCAAAAGGCCTTGCTGGCCCTGCTGCTGAGCGACGGCGTGGCCGGGCGCATCCTGGACAGCGAGGCCAAGCTCGCCAAGGGCGAGTCCTTCCGCCTCTCGGAGCTGTACCGCCGTCTGGGACAGGACATCTGGAGTGAGCTGGCCGGCGGCGCGGACATCCCGCGCACGCGCCGCGAACTGCAGCGCGAACACGCCAACCGCCTCGCCTCGGCCCTGCTGCGCCCCAGCCCCACGGCGCGCGCCGACACCCGCAGCCTGCTGCGTGCCGAGGCCAAGGCCCTGCTGGCCCGCGTGCAAGCCGCCGCCGGCAAACCGGCGCTCTCTGCAGAGGCCCGCGCCCATCTGCAGGACGTGGCTGAGACCCTGGATCTGGCGCTGCAGGCCAAGCTGCAGCGCAGCGCGGTCTGAGTCCCCACCAAGACGGCAAACGGCCCTGCGATGCAGGGCCGTTTTCTTTCAGCCGATCAGATTGCTCAGGGTCAGGAGCGCCAGCAGCAACATCCACAGCACCACCGAGCGCCAGACCAGGCGCACGACGGATTGCAGATGGCTGCTTTGGGGCGGCTCGCCGGGGGTGGAGCCGTCCGCCGCCGTCGCATCCTGCGCCGCGCCAGCGGCAAAGGTCTTGCTGCGATCGGGTGTGACGCCTGGCGCCGCCGCGCCGCCCAGCTGCACGCCCACGGCGCCAGCCGCGGCGGCCAGGATGATTCCTTCATTCGGGTGCAGCCACAGGCCGGCGTCGCGGCGCCAGCCGTTCACCGCCTCCTCGAAATTGCCCACGATGGCAAAGCCGGTGGCCGTCAGGCGCGCCGGCAGGTGGTCGATCCATTCAAAGCATTGGCGCGAACGCTCGCGCAGGCCTTCGTGGGTATGCGTGTCCAGCGCCTGGTTGCGGAAGGCCCAGTAGCGGCTGGCGAACTCGGCCAGGCGGTAGAGCACCGCACCGGCCGGCCCCAGACCCAGGGCCGAGCACAGCACGAACCAGAAAAACACACCGAACACATGGCGGTGCGCGGCCAACAGCGAATGCTCGATCACATGGCGCAGCAGCTCGGCGCGCGGCAACTCGCTGGCGTCCAGGTGCTGCCACTGCGCCAGCAGATTGCGCGCCTCCTGCTCGTCACCACGCTCCAGCGCCAGGCGGATGTCGGTGAAGTAATGGCTGAACTGTCGAAATCCCAGGGTCAGGTAGAGCACCACCACATCGAACGCCAGGGCCAGGAAGAGCGAGTAGTGACGCAGCAGCAGGTAAATGCCCAGCACCAGCAGGCTGGGCGCCAGCACGGTCACCAGCCACACCACCCAGGCGTGGTGCTCGCGCCCCGCATCGAAATTGCGCCCGCTCCAACGCGCCCAGCCGATCACCCCTTGATGCACCGCATTCCCATGCGGCAGGGGCTTCAGCTGCTCACACAACAAGGCCAGCAGCACTGCAAAAAAGCTCATGGCGCGGCATGTTAGCCGCGCCCTTCAACGGCCCTGCTGCAGCTGGTGGTACAGGTTGCGCAGCATGGCCGCTGTGGCCCCCCAGATGAAGTATTCGCGCCCCTCGTGCCACCAGGGCATGGAAAGGAACTCGCGGTCCACGCCAGGCAGGCGCACGCGGTGGCGCTGGTGCCTCGCCGGATCCATCAGAAAGCTCAGCGGCACCTCAAAGGCCTCGGCCACTTCGCCCTCATCCAGGCGCAGCACGAAGCCAGGGCGCAGCAGGGCCACACAAGGCTGCACCTCATAGGCCGTCACGGTCTGGTAGCGCGGCAGCTGGCCGATCGGCTCGACCCAGTCGCTGGTCAGGCCGATCTCTTCCTCGGCCTCGCGCAGTGCCGTGGCCCAGGCGTCGCCGTCGCTCTCCTCCACGCGTCCGCCAGGAAAGCTGATCTGCCCGGCGTGGTCGCGCAGATGTTCGGTGCGCCGAGTCAGCAGCACGGTCACGCCGCTCTCGCGCATCACCAGGGGCACCAGCACAGCCGCCGAGCGCAAAGGTCGGCCCGCCAGACGGGCGCCATCCCCAGGACGCTCCGGCTCGACCAGCGGCACCTCGGCGAAATGCTGGCGCAGACGTTCCGGCGCCAACCAGGCGTCGATCAGGGCAGGCAGATGCGCATCGGTGCCACTCACTGGCACCTCACGCGGATTGATCAAAGGAGGGCGCCCGCTCATGGCGCACAGCATAGGTTGCAGCCACCAGGGCCGCAGAAGCGACAAAGCCGCCCGGAGGCGGCTTTGGTTCAAGGGCAGATCCACAGGGGATCGGTGCCGCTGGATCAGGCCAGCTTTTGGCTGCGCCGAAAACTCGCTTAAGCGAGTTTTTCCTTGATACGAGCGCTCTTGCCCGAACGGCTGCGCAGGTAGTACAGCTTGGCGCGACGCACATCGCCACGGCGCTTGACTTCGATCGAGGCGATCAGCGGGCTGTACAGCTGGAACGTGCGCTCGACACCTTCGCCGCTGGACATCTTGCGGACGATGAAGCTGCTGTTCAGGCCGCGGTTGCGCTTGGCAATCACCACGCCTTCATAAGCCTGCACGCGCTTGCGGGTGCCTTCCACCACATTCACGCTGACGATCACGGTGTCGCCGGGCATGAACGAGGGGATCGTCTTGTTCAGACGGGCGATTTCTTCTTGCTCAAGGGTTTGGATCAGGTCCACAGGGTTCTCCTAAGGATCGTGCGGGGACGCTTGTTGTTCGTGGGTGCAATGCCCAAGACCTGCACCCTGTCCCGCAGAGGATCGACGAAAAGCCGATGATTATAGACAGGTTTTGCCGTCCGGCCCCGGCTGCCCGGACGCCCAGGCCTTCAGCAGGGCCTCGTCCTTGCGGCTCAGGCGCCCGGCCATCCGCGCGGCGGTGATCAATTCGGGCCGGCGCGTCAGCGTCAGCCACAGGGATTGCTCGCGCCGCCAGGTGCGAATCTGCTCGTGATGGCCACTCAGTAGCACCGCCGGCACGGCATCCGGCCCCAACTGCTCTGGGCGGCTGTAGTGGGGGCAGTCCAGCAGGCCATCGGAAAAGCTGTCCTGCTCGTGCGAGGCCGCATCGCCCAGCACGCCGGGCTGCAGGCGCGTCACCGCATCCAACAAGGCCAGCGCCGGCAGTTCACCCCCCGAAAGCACGAAGTCGCCCAGGCTCAGCTCCAGGTCGACATGGCGATCGATGAAGCGCTGGTCGATGCCCTCGTAGCGCCCGCACACCAGCACGGCGCCCTGCCCATGCGCCAAATCCTGCACCAGGGCCTGGTCAATACGCCGGCCGGCCGGGCTGAAGTGGATGACCGGGCCGGGCTGGGCCCGTGCAGCCTGTGCGGCCGCCAAGGTGCGCTCCAGCGGCTCCACCAGCATCACCATGCCGGGGCCCCCGCCATAGCAACGGTCGTCCACGCGGCGATAGTTGTCTTCGGTGTAGTCCCGCGGGTTCCAGCACTGCACCTGCACCTGACCCGAGGCATAGGCGCGGCGGGTGATGCCCTGCGTCAGGAAGGGCGCCACCAGCTCCGGGAACAGGGTCAGCAGGTCAAAGCGCATGGCCTGGTTCAGGCCTCGGATTCCCAGTCGGCCGACCAGTCCACCTTGATCTGCTTGGCCGCCAGATCGACATCCAGCACATAGGCGCCGACAAAGGGAATCAGGCGCTCCTGCTTGGGGCTGGGCTGC